>CANGVU010000060.1 GCA_947457325.1 Flavobacteriales bacterium
ATGAAACAACAGTGGGGATAATACTTCATCCCTTCATCCCCTCTAATTCCCCAAAATCCTCCCCTTTCCCAACGCCGCAGCATCATAATCGGGTTTGATTTTTAGGGCTTGCTCATAGTCCGCCAAAGCGAGCTTTTTGTTGTTCATCTTTTCATAACAGACACCACGACTATAATACGCCTGGAAATAGGATGGGAACACGGCTATGGCTTTTGTGAACTGCTCGATGGCTTTTGTATTCTCATTCAAATACGTGCAGTAAATAAATCCTTTGTTGTAATAAGCGGCTGAGAAATTTTTGTCTATCTGAACGATGGTGTCATAGCACGCCAAGGCTCGGGGATAATACTCCGAGTTGCGGTAGCCATTCTCTTGCAAAAACATCGCGCGGTTGTACCATACTTCAACACTCCTGGGTCGAACCCCAATGGCAGTTTTGTAATACTCATCTGCCAAATCATTCTTCTGCTTGGCCACCAACAAGGCCAGCTCGACATAGGCATCGTAAAATTGCGGATTCAATTCCACCGCGGTTTGATAGGAGGATATGGCCGTAGCCGTATCTCCTTTGGTCTTGAACAGTCTTCCCTTGAAGTAATATACTTCAGGATTAGTGACTTCCACTTTCAACGCATCATCCAAATATTTCAATGCCTGATCGTAGTTGTTTAATACAATTTCAATTGAAGCGGTTTTGATTAATCCCGGAACGTATTGGTTGTTTTTTTCGACTGATTTTTTGTACTGGATGTATGCATTCTTGACATCTTTTTGCATCCAATACAACTCTCCTTTCTCGACGTAAATCTCTGCTTGAGTGCTGTCCAAACCCAAGGCACGATCCAAATCGCGCAGGGCATCCGCAAAGCGTTGTTTGCTGCTCAGGTATTTGGAACGGGCAATGTAATGTTGGTAGTTGTCGGGCTCATCCTTTATGGCTTGGTTGAGAGAATCCAATGTGGCATCTGGACCATTGGTGCTGGTCATCATCTCGGGTGCGTTTCCTCCGCCACAGGCTGTCCAAACCATCACGGTCAGTGCCATTCCTATCCAGGTGATTATTGCTTTCTGCATTTGTTTCATTTGGTTTACGAAAATACAAAGAGCCCCTGTGAAAAGTGTACAAAAAAACAAGGACCGCCTCAGCAGTCCTTATTCTTTAGGTAATGATTTCTAAAAACCCACTTTCGCGCTTTCGAAAAGGGCAGAATTATGCGTTGGCTTTGGCGGTTGAAATGGCCGCTCTTACCTTGGCTTCGATTTCTTCTTTCAATTCAGGATTGTCTTCCAACAATTGCTTCACCGCATCGCGTCCTTGACCCAATTTGGTATCACCATAACTGAACCAGCTTCCGCTCTTCTTGATGACGTTGTGGTCCACACCCATGTCGATGATCTCACCCAACAAGGAGATGCCCTGTCCATAAATGATGTCAAACTCTGCTTGACGGAAAGGAGGAGCCACTTTGTTTTTCACGACTTTTACCTTGGTGCGGGTACCGATGGCATTTTCTCCGTCTTTGATTTGCGTAGAACGGCGAATATCCAAACGAACAGAGGCGTAGAATTTCAAGGCATTACCACCAGTTGTGGTTTCGGGATTGCCGAACATGACCCCAATTTTTTCACGCAATTGGTTGATGAAAATGCAACAGCAATTGGTCTTGCTGATGGAGGCGGTCAATTTGCGCAATGCTTTTGACATCAAACGCGCTTGAACACCTACGTTGGAGTCGCCCATTTCTCCTTCAATTTCAGAGCGGGGAGTCAAAGCAGCGACGGAGTCAATGACAATCAAATCAATGGCGCCGGAACGAATCAAGTTGTCAGCGATTTCCAATGCTTGCTCACCATTATCGGGTTGAGAAATCAGGAGGTTTTCGGTATCTACCCCCAAGGCTTCTGCATAAAATTTATCAAAGGCGTGCTCCGCATCGATGATGGCACAGATGCCACCTTGCTTCTGGGCTTCTGCAATGGCGTGGATGGCCAATGTCGTTTTACCAGAAGACTCAGGACCGTAGATCTCAATGATACGACCTTTGGGGTAACCGCCAATGCCCAATGCACTATCCAATCCCACAGATCCGCTAGGGATGACTTCCATTGCTTCAACGGCATTGTCTCCCAACTTCATCACAGCCCCTTTGCCATAGGTTTTTTCCAATTTTTCCATGGCCATTTGAAGGGCCTTCAATTTTTCTTTGTTTACTTCAGACATTGCGTTAGATTTTTAAGTTTTACAAATATTTTCACGTCAGCTTGTAACCAATTTACAACGGTTATTTTTTTTCTTTATTGGGGTAAAGATCTTTGATGACCAAGAATGCCGCCAGGTAAATACTGGTGAAGATGATGGCATACCAAAGTGAGCGGTTGGGCTGTACACCAAGTCCTTGGGCATTCTCGATGAAGTGTTGGTGAAGGCGTTGTCCTATATACCAACTCAACAAAAAGAACACTGGAGCCAAGATCAAGTACCAAAATTGAAATCGTTTAGTCATGCTGAAATGTTTCCGCGAATTTCAACGAAGATTTGGTTTACACCTTCTTTTTTAAGGAAAACTTTATGCGTGATTTATGAGCAAAAAGCCAGCGTTTTCCACAATTGATGCGGTTTTCGGTTGGCATAGGCTCTATATAACCTTTCTGTTTATGGCTCAATCAAATGAACCCCCTCCTCATCCCAAACGGCATAAGTGAAGTGCTGTATCCAATCTCCAAGGTTGATGTATTGACTATTGGCCGATACCTCCATGATTTTGGGATAGTGGCGGTGTCCAAAAACATAATAGTCATGATGAGTTTCTTTCTCGATGCTTTGACAATGTTGAAACAACCATTCTTGCTCGCCATGAAAAATCTTGTCCTTTTCTAATCCCTTGCCTCGGCTGTATCCGGAAAGGCTAGAGGCCAACCAGATGCCAAAATTGGGATGAAATCGTGCAAAGAGCCATTGACACAACTTCGAATCAAAGAATTTCTTCATGAACTTGTAACTATGGTCTCCGGGTCCTAGTCCATCTCCATGCCCGATGTACATTTTTTGTCCGTTGTGTTCTAGGACAATCGGATTGCGGTGCAAAATGATGCCGCATTCTTTGGGCAAATAGTCAAAAATCCACATGTCATGGTTGCCCGTGAACCAGTGTATCCGAATTCCTCTATCGGTGAGCTCTGCTATTTTTCCCAAACATCTTACAAATCCCCTGGGAACTGCACGCTTGTATTCAAACCAAAAATCAAATACATCACCCACCAAGAATATTTCATCGGCGTCTTTTGACACTTCTTCCAACCAAGCAACAAACTTTTTCTCACGGACCAAACTGGCTTCGTGATTGGGACTGCCGAGATGCAAATCAGATATGAAATACTTTTTCTTCATCAACGGGCCAAATTCTTGGCGACAGTTTTAAATGGATCTATGGCAGCCAAATTCACTTTGAACATGATGTATTGGTAGGGTTTGATGTCCATTTGCGCACGAGTATCTTGCAATTCCTTTGACATGACAATTGGCGCGTAGATTTCAATCACATCTTTTACGATGGGCAGGATGATTCCTGAACTGAATAACCATTGGTCATTGAAGTTTTTGGGATCCATGATGCGGTTATCGGAAAGAATGAAGTTAATATTGCTTTGTTGACCATACATAGCGGTTGTGTACAAAGACAACGGGAATTTGAATGGTAGACGGTAGCGAATTTGTCCTGAAATCATTCTAATGTCAAATCTTCTTCCTGTTGGGGTGTACAACATACCATGTCCGTCCTGAATTTGACGGCTCAAAGCACCTTCGGTTTCAGTTCTTCCTGAATAGAAATTATTGAAAGTGAAATCCGTCTCGGCTGTTGCACCCTCAGGATTGAAGTTGGCCAATGCACGGTAATTGTTGACACCATTGAACAAAATAAAATCAATGGTTCGCTTGGAATTGGTTCTGTTGTAATTGTATGAATACTTTATTTGGGTGGTACGTTGATCGCCATCCCACTTGCCGTTTTCAAGTGCTCCAGTCCATTGCATTTGGTATTCAACGCGGTGTTGTAAACCAAAATTGCGTCCCGTCTGTATGGTTGTTTGTGCAAAGTCTTGAATGGTGCTGCTTTCAGTTTCTGCTCCCGTGATGTTGGTGGTGTGGTTTTTCTTCAAAACGATTGCTGCCAATTGGGCGTCGAAGTTAAACTTGTTATGGTATTTCTCAGGTCGTCCTTTGGTGCTGAAGGTGATGTAAGGTTTGACGGTTTGGTATTGTGAGTTGAAGTAAACATCCGTTCCGTTCAAGTTTTCAGTGAGATCGGCAAAATAGAATTGCTTGGCATTGGCACCTAATGTGAATTTGCCCAAACGCAAACTGGCTTTGGCCATTCCGCTGATGTCATTTTGATGGAAGCTGTACAATGGAGTAACTGACCACTGCCATCTTCTGTTGAAAACGGTTTTGTTATGAAAGACAACACCGGCCATGAATTTGTCATAGTTGTTCCATCCCAATAAAGGAACCCAATAGACTTGTGTTGATTGATCGTTGGCCAATCCTGTGAAGGGCTGGAAATCGATTTTTTCTAAACGCGGTGCGAAAGCTCCTTTCCTAACAGTGTTATTGGTCAAAGACATTTCTGGAATGGATTTCTCCGCATTGATTCTCACCAAGGGTTTTGTTTGGTTGTTGTAGTCATTGATGTCAAAAATCACTTTGCCCACATGTCCGGGCTTCAAAACATTGGTCCATTTGGTTTCTTTCTTTCCGTTCTTGTATTCGATGGTTACTGAGCATGGTCCTTCTGTTTGTCCTGTATTGACAACACGGGCTTGATAGAAGTAATCCACTTTGTTGCCTGAATCCAATTTGGTGACATTGTGTTTTTTAGCAACGTTCAAGAGGGTGTAATCGGCTTTGCCTTTTCCATCGATGAATTCATCAAAGAACCAACCCAAATCTTGTCCAGTTGTCTTTTCAAATGTCGCTTTGATGTCTGCAGGTTGCGGATGTTTGAATTTCCATTGAGAGAAATAGGTTTGCATGCATTTGTCAAACATTTCTTCTCCTAAGTATTGTTGTAGGTAATAAAATACAACTGCCGTTTTCTTGTAAACGTTAGCGCCGTAATTGATGCTGAGGTAGTCGTCTGAATGACAACGCAATGGTTGGTCAATGTCGTATGCTGCCGTTAGCATGTAAGTGAGTTGTGAAAGATTACGAGCATCAAAAGAAGGCAATTGAAAAGTCTTGGTCAAGAACTTAGCGCCAATGTTAATACTAGCACTTTTAGATCCATATTTGGTCATCAAATAGCGGTCTTCATTGAAAGAGTTCAATCCTTCATCCATCCAAGCGTTATCACGCTCATTGCTTCCTAAGATTCCATAGAACCAATTGTGACCAACTTCGTGCATGATTACGGTTTCCAATTGCAGGGTGTCTCCAGCATTTCCAATGACGGTGACATTGGGGTATTCCATACCGCCGCCTGCGCTGATGGTGCCATCTACTGCAGTGACTTGTGTGTATGGATAATCGCCATTCCATTTTGAATAGTAGTATGTCGCATCATTGATGTATTGAACGGCGTTTTTCCAAACCCGTTTGTTGTCGGGCGTGTACATGGCCCAAGTGGTGACTTTGGTTTTGGTGTAGGGTGTTTCCACACTTCCTTTTCTTACGATCCAACGTTTGTCCGCAAACCATCCAAAGTCATGTACGTTCTTTTGCTTGTATTGGATGGTCTTCCATTCGTTGCTGCTTTCAGGGAATTCAGCGCCAAAGGAAATGGAGTCAGCCGGTTCAGCTTTTTTACTCAATTCATCCAACCAAGCAATTTCAGAGGCGGTTTGTAAATTGCCAGTCGCGCCTACCACATAGTTTTTAGGCAGGGAAATGGATACATCAAAACTACCATACTCGCTGTAAAATTCTCCTTGTGTCAAGTAAGGCATGGCGTGCCATCCATTGCGGTCATATACTGCTGGCTTTGGATACCATTGGGTAATTTGATAACTCTGGCCAATGTGTCCCAATCTTGAAATACTGCCACTGGGCAATTTTACACGAAAGGGCGTCGTGATGGTGATGGATTGTCCAGGTTGCAAGGGTTGTTTTAAATACAAAATCCCAATGTCAATGTTTAGGGCATCCAACTCCCAATTGACTTTTTCATTGTTGACTTTAAAGTCCAAAGAGTCAATAAACCCTTTGTCTTCTTTTAATGTGCTGTACAAAACGAAATTGCGGTCACGCGCCAATTGTTTGGCCAATGCGGTATTCTTGTTCTTGTAGGCATTGGGCCAAAGGTGCATGTAGATTTTGTCCAATGCATCAGGACTGTTGTTGGTGTAAACCAAAGTTTCATATCCAGATAAAAAGTGATTCTGATCGTCCAACTTTACAGTTAAGGTGTAGTTCACTTCCTGTTGGAAGTATTCTTTTTGTCCAAATGAGTTTAGACTAAGAATTAGAGCAATGATGGCAAATGTATGTTTCATGATTAAATATTCTTGGTGATCAATTTTTCTAGATTTTCTCCCATGGCATCATTGCCATGCGCAATAACTTTCCCTGTTTTATCCAATAGAATGGGGTAGGGAATGGATTCGATGCCCCATTGATAGGTGACCAAGCTTTTCCAGCCTTTTAAGTCGCTTACATGATTAGACCAAGCCAATTTGTCTTGCGCAATAGCTTGTGTCCAAGCATTTTTATCCGAGTCCAAAGAAACCGAGAAAACTTCAAATCCTTTGGATTTATAGGAGTTGTAAATAGAAACAACTTCAGGATTGGCCCTGCGGCAAGGTCCGCACCATGAAGCCCAACAGTCGACCAAAACCAGTTTACCTCTAAGATCAGTTAGCGAGCGGTTTTTTCCGTTGGGATCGGGTAGGCCAATATTGGACAATTCTTGACCAACGGCAATCGCTTGATCCAATGCTTGTCTTTTGGGACCATTGATTTCTTCAGCAATGCTGTTGACATATTGTACAAAACTGTTGAAATACTCGCTTTCCGCCATGCTGGTTTTCAGAGCCTCTGCAACCTTGATAAATTGATCATTGTGCAATGTTGGATCTAAATATTGCAATGCAACCAATGCGCCGGGCTCAGTATGATTGCCGTCCAACCATTTGAGAACTTTCTTTTCTATTTGATTGCGCAAGGCCAAGTTGATTTTCTTAAAATTGGTATCTTCCTCTACCATGG
>CANGVU010000061.1 GCA_947457325.1 Flavobacteriales bacterium
AAAGGTTTTGGCGCATTTTTATTTTGTTGTATTGGCTACCATTGGTGTTATTGATTATTTTATCCATAACGATGATCATTGGTGCGCAGACAGAAGCCGGGCGTCCACCCCAGTGGTTGGTTACAGGCATGAGCTGGATTTTTGTGATTGCCATGTCCAAAATTGCTTTTGCTGTTTTTCATTTGGGCAATGATTTAGTAAACCTTCTCAAGAGGATTTATTTCCGTTGGTTTAAAGACCAATCTGGAAACAGCGGTGTTACGCGAAGTCAGTTTTTGAATCAAGTTGGATTAGGTGCCTCAGCTTTGTTGTTTACTTCATTCGTATATGGAATGGTAAAAGGGAAATTTAATTTTCAAGTTCGTTCTGAGAAATTAAAATTGAGCGGTCTGCCTTTTGGAAGAAACAAGTTGAGAATAGTACAGATTTCAGATAGTCATTTGGGAACGTTTGGTGAAGATGGGGTGGATGAAGTGGCAGAGGCCATTAGATTGATCAATGAATTGGAACCTGATTTCGTTTTCTTCACAGGAGATTTGGTGAACAATATTGCAGAAGAGGCACTTCCATTTGTTGGTCTGTTTGCAAGTATAAAGGCCAAACAGGGCAAATATTCCATCTTAGGCAATCATGATTACGCTGAGTACATATACCGGGGAGATTCTCCTGCGATGATGGAGAAAAAAAGATTGAACATGATACAATTGGAGGAAGTACATCAAAAGATGGGCTTTCAATTGCTGCGCAATGAACATGTGATTATAGGTGATGATGGAGATTCAAAATTGGCAATAATAGGTGTTGAGAATTGGGGTAGAAATTTCTTCCAGTTTGGTGATTTGAGAAAGGCGATGGATGGATTAGCAGAGGACATGAATAAAATTTTATTGTCACATGATCCTACTCACTTTGAAGAGCAAGTGATGGGAAAAGAAAATATCTTTTTGACTTTATCCGGTCATACCCATGGAGCTCAGTTTGGGGTTGAGATACCGGATTGGGGGGTGAAATGGAGTCCATCAGCTTGGTTTGGATACAAGCGCTGGGGGGGGCTGTATTCAGAAGGAAAGCAAAATTTATATGTGAATAGAGGTTTGGGATGTTTGGGCTTTCCAGGAAGAGTCGGTATTATGCCGGAGATTACTTGTATAGATCTGGAGGTGTAATTAACTGCTTCTTAATCTGTTGAAATTCAATTCTTAGCGTTGGAAAAGTTGAAAACTTCCGGTCAATTAAATTAAGTAAAAAGAATTTTGTTTGAAAACAATGGCTTATCTTCGTAGCCCTATTTAAAAACTAAGAAAATGGCATTAGAAATTACAGACCTCAATTTTGCAGAGATCACGAATACTGACAAACCTGTATTGATCGACTTTTGGGCTGAGTGGTGTGGACCATGTCGCATGGTTACTCCAGTAGTAGAAGAAATCGCTAAGGAGTATGAAGGACGCGCGATCGTTGGGAAAGTAAATGTCGATTTGAACCCAGAGACTTCAATGAAATTTGGCATCAGAAATATTCCTACAATTGTTTTCTTGAAGAATGGTGAAGTGGTAGACAAGAGTGTTGGTGCGGTTCCTAAAAATGTTTTAACTGAGAAGTTAGACCACGTATTGTAATTAAGATTGATTGTTGAATGAAAAGAGCTCCTTTGGGAGCTCTTTTGTTTTAGGCGAATATTTCGGTCCCCTATACCTCTTGAAAGTCCAAATCTTTTCCAAAAGATTCTTTCAAGTAATGAGCGCTAATCAAAGCCAATCCTATTGTGATAACTCCTAAGATAACGGCAGCATTGATGCTCCCAATTTCGCTTTCCATAGCTTTGAAGCTGAGCACCAAAGGAACAACTGCCCCTCTAACAAAGTTAGGAGTAGTGCTGGCCACAGTCGCCCTGATATTTGTCCCAAAGAGCTCTGCGGACATTGAAACAAAAAGAGCCCAATATCCAGTAGCGGAGCCCAAAGCAAAGCATAGAAAGTAGAAAAATGATATGCTTATCGGGTGTGCAAATAAATAGGTTGATGTTACAACTACTGTAAGCCACAAATAAATTGCAATTGTTTTTTTTCTGCTTCGGAAATATTGACTTAAAAGGCTACTCATTAAATCGCCAAACGACAATCCGAGATAAGTAAAGACAATACCAGTGCTAACATCAATGTGTAAATCAGAAAAAAGCGCAAAGGTTTTGCTGAACTTGATTAAGATCCCAACGCAATACCATACAGGAAGTCCCATGGCAATGCAAGCCAAATATCGGAGCGCGCGCTCTTTTGTTTTAAAAAGCAACAAAAAGTTACCGCGTTGCGCAGAAGATTTTTCGCTTTGTTCAAAAAGGCCGCTTTCAAATGTGCCAACCCGGAGCGTCAGCAGCAATAGTCCCAATACGCCACCAATGATGTAGGAAGTTTGCCATGGCGCAAGACCAAAAAATGGCAAAGACAATTTGGAGACAAAGACGGCGCCAATTGCTCCCAATGCACCCATTGTTACAATGACCATGGTGCCGTACCCCCTTTTCTCTTTGTCCATCAGCTCACTAACCAAGGTAATGGCTGCGCCTAATTCCCCGGCTAATCCTAAGCCAGCAATAAACCGAATGAGACTATACATTTCAACACTCTGAACAAAAGCATTCGCAATATTGGCCACACTGTATAGAAGAATGGAGCCAAATAGAATTTGCTTTCTTCCTTTAACGTCTCCAAGCCAACCCCACAATAATCCACCCACCAGCATTCCTCCCATTTGCCACAGAAACAAAAGGTAATCCCATTGATCGATTTCTTTTGGATCCGTAATGCCTATTCCCATTAGGCTGGCCTTTGAAATGATATTGAAAAGTTGGAGGTCGTAGATATCTACAAAATACCCCAAAGATGCCACTGCAATTGTCCAACGAAGGGCGTTGTTATTGTTCATGGCTTAAAGATACTTTGAGGTTTCGCTTAGCGATAATCAATGTACAATAAAAAGGTACATGCTGGTAAAAATCAAAGTACAAAGTACCCAACGTTTGGCTTTGCTTGACATAGGCTTTCGGTTTTGACGAATTTGCCTTTTTTTTGAGACTTATGTCAACATCGCTTTGGAAGTTATGAAAAGTGAATTGTGGATTTAACTTCTCATTTGCTGATCAATCTCCATGACCTGCGGGATGAGGGCATCTAGAACCAAAGGTTCTTGTTTGTTTTCAATTGCAAAATGACAATATGGTTGCATTTCATCATCAGACCATTGGTTATTGATTCGCTCTAATATTGCTTCACGAGTTAATTTTGATCTTGCCATCACACGATTGATTCTGTCTTCTAATGGAGCTTTAATGAGCAATACTTTGTCACAAGTTAGATGACCTTCAGAGGGAATTAAAATGGCATTTTCACGGATGATATAAGGTTGGTCATCATGGTTACTTGCAAACTGAATCCATCTGTCGTGTACCCTTGGATGAATGATAGATTCTAATTTTTTTAATTTGTCTTTGAATGCAAAAACTCTTGAAGCCAATACTTTTGGCTGCAGCGCGCCATCTATAAAAATATTGTGGCCAAAAGTGCTGGATATTTCTTTAATAACTTCCGGATCTTTGTAACATGCTTTTGCCTCCGCATCAGCATCAAATACGGGAACACCCAGCGTTTGGAAAATTTTGGATACTGTTGTTTTACCAGCTCCAATTCCACCGGTTATTCCAAGACACTTGGCCATTACTTTTCTTTTACAAAAACTTGATAGCCGTAGCCCTGGATTTGCGCATTTCCGGTAGCATAAAGTGCTAGACCTTTGCCATCAAAAATGCTATTGAATATTCCGGTTGGAATTACATCGGTAAATGATGTGCTTTGTGGTGCCTCATTGAAATTGAGCATTACAATCACCTGGCTTTCACCCTTTATTCTGCTGTAGGCGTAAATTTTACTATTGCTGGTGTGGATACGATTAAAAGTTCCCCCATCGGCACCATTCCAAAGTGCTGGGATTTCATGATGAGCCTTCAACAAAGTTTGATACAAATTGGAATTGGGATATTGATTGAAGTTGATGGTATCCTTTTCAAAGAAGCGATAACGATGTGGCTTGCCGTCTGCATGCATTTCATTTCCTTCTTGCCCAGAATAGACAAGAGGCATTCCACCAATGGTGAAGGCTAAAACATCATAAAGGTTGCGAGCCTTTCCATAACGCTCAGGACCTGTTCCATTCCAAGTGTTCTCATCATGGTTGGTGGTGAAGTACATGTGAATAGTCGATTTTGGAAACTCTGTGGATTTTTTAATCACGTATTGGTCAATGTCATTGGGGGATTTTTCACCTTTGGCTATCCCGTTCATGAGATGAAGAAACTCCCATCCATAACACATGTCAAATGCTTTTAAATGGTGGTCCTTTTGTTCAGCTTCAGCCAGCATGAAAACAGGTTTTATTTTATCTAACTCCGCGCGTGCGTCGTTCCAAAAGTCCGTTGGGACTTCCATCGCTACATCACAGCGATATCCATCAATATCGCATTCTTTCACCCAGAATTTCATGGCGTCAATCATCGCTGCGCGCATGTCTTTGTTGTTGTAATTTAAGTCAGCAACGTCAGACCAATCAGCCACTGGTGGAACAATCTTTCCACTGGCATCATGGGTATACCAGTCTGGATGATCCGTTATCCATTGATTGTCCCAGGCGGTATGGTTAGCTACCCAATCCAAGATCACATACATCCCTTTTGAATGCGCAATTTTTACCATATTCTTGAAATCGGCCATGCTACCAAATTCGGGGTTCAAACCTTTGTAGTCTTTTACACTGTAGTAGCTGCCCAAACCTCCTTTGCGATTCAATTCACCAATAGGATTAACGGGCATAAACCACAAAATATCTACGCCTAGATTTTTAATCCTATCCATGTCTTGGACAAATGCATTGATCGTACCTTGAGGAGTATGCTGTCTGAGATTCACTTCATAAATGGTGGCATTCTTTACCCATTCTGGGTGTCGGAGTACAAAGGTTTCATGAGATGATATGGTTTGAGCTGTAGATGTAGCATCATTTCCATTTAGTCCGCATCCCAGAGAGATTATAATCATTGAGAAAATAAAGAAAGTTTTTTTCATAATCAAAAGGCTATGTGTCAAAAGTACACTAAATCGTTAAAACTTAGGAATCTTGCAACCTTTTTAACTGACGGATGTCTTATTTTTGAAAAAATGTACTTTGTGAAATTATTAAATGTTTTTTTTACTTTCCTACTAGCTTTGATTTTTCAGATCAATGCTCTATCGCAAGTAGTGATCAATGAAATTTGTGTTGCCAATTATTCGGATTACGGGTTACCTGTCGGAGGCAATAATTTTGAAGATTGGATTGAATTTTACAATCCAACAGGAGTTGCAGTGGATGTCAGTGGCTATTGGTTAAGTGACAATGTGAATAATCCCCAAAAGTGGAGTTTCCCTGCTGGAACAACTATTCCTGCAAATGGTTATCGTTTTGTTTTGTTGACGGGGCGTGGCGACTATCAGCCTGGGTACTTGGGCGGTTTGAATACCAATTTTAAGATCAATCAAACAGGAGGTGAGGAGATTGTTTTTTCCAATGCGGGAGGCGTGATTTTGGAAAGTTATGATTTTGATTTCGATGCCGATTTTTTAATTCCCAACCAAGCCAATCATTCATGGTCTAGAATTCCTGATGGTTCTGCCACTTGGAAAATTCAGACAAATCCTACACCGCTTGGTGCTGCAGCCGCTGCTGGCAGCGCCACTGCATATGCTGTTAAGCCAGAAATGGATATTCAAGCTGGTTATTATGCGGGTCCTATAAGTGTTACGCTTTCTACAACTGAACCGGGAGCTAACATCTATTATACAACCAACGGTAATACCCCTGACAATACGAGCACTCAGTATACTGGTCCCATTGCACTGAATGCAACAACAATACTGCGCGCAATAGTCTATTCTTCTGACCCCAACCATTTGCCGAGTTTCGTTGAAACCAATACTTATTTTTTTGGTGTGGATACCCATGGGATTTTAACTGTTAGTGTCACCGGTAATAATATGACAGGTCAATGGCCTGGATCTGGAAACAATAGATTGACCAATGTTGAATTTTTTAACGCCGGTGGTGTATTTATAACTGAAAATCACGGAGACAGCAATGAGCATGGAAATGATTCCAATGCATATGGCCAGAGAGGTTTTGACTATATCAGCAGAGATGAATTGGGTTATGATCATACAGTAGAGGAACCTTTGTTTCAACACCGCAATAGAGATGATTATGATCGATTGATTTTCAAAGCTGCCGCCAATGACAATTATCCGTTTTCCAATGGGGGGGCGCATATTCGTGATGCCTACGTTTGTGAGTTGTCTATTTTGGGCGAGCTTCATTGTGATGAACGCGCAACCGGAAGTTGCATTGTATATCTGAACGGTCAGTATTGGGGGGTATATGAGGTAAGAGAAAAAATTGATGATACCGATTTCACGGAACATTACTATGACCAATCACGCGGTCAAGTGGATTATTTGAAAACCTGGGGAGGAACTTGGGCAGAGTATGATGCAGCTCCAGCTTTCAATGCGCAGGGCAATTGGAATACACTTCAAGGTTTTATTACAGGAAACAATATGGCCGTTCAAGCCAATTATGATTATGTTGAATCACAATTCAACACCATGAGCTTGATAGACTATTTCATTTTGAACGGATACACTGTTTGTACAGACTGGCTCAATTGGAATACGCAATGGTGGAGAGGATATAATCCCAATGGTGATGCTAGAAGATGGCGCTACGCTTTGTGGGACAATGATGCCACATTTGGTCATTATGTGAATTACACGGGCGTCGCATCAACAGGACCTGATGCTGATCCATGTCAAATAGATTCAGAAGGTGATATTGGTGGGCAAGGTCATATTCCAATCTTGAACTCCCTCTTTGACAACCCCGATTTTACGGCAGACTATATTCAGCGCTATGCCGAATTGAGCAATGGGATTTTTTCATGTGATAAGATGTTGCAAGTTTTAGACAGTATGATTTTGCACATTGAAGCTGAAATGCCGAGGCAAATTCAGCGCTGGGGAGGTACCATGGCAGGTTGGCAAGCCAATGTTTTGGATCTGAGAAATTATATTCTTGCAC
>CANGVU010000062.1 GCA_947457325.1 Flavobacteriales bacterium
AAGATGCATTTTATCAATTGGAACAAGTGGTGAATGTTCAATCGCCACAATGTGCGGTGGATTGGAATGCATTGATTGGCATTGATGTTCAAGCCTTGCCGGTGATATCAGGCAACCAATCTACCTATTGTGATGGGACATTGAATGGGATGGTGGGTGTAACCTTGCCGGGGCCAAGCAATCAGTATGGAGTTGCCTGGCAGACGGATGTAACCTTGGGCTTTGCTCCAACCAATCCCGGACTTTCGCAACAAACAGTGTCCTTGCCCACGGGCGTTTCCACCAGCGAGAGTAGAACCTACACGGTATCGGTAACACAGAATAGCACGGGCTGCACCTCAACGGCACAATCAACAGTTACGGTTCATCCATCTCCTACCGCAGTGTTTACAGCACCAGCATCGGTATGCGTAAACAGTTCCGTTGTATTGATGAACAACAGCATCTCCAATACCACTAATGCCTGGTATTGGGATGGTCAATTGGTTTCGAATGTTGCACAACCCAACAACATCAATGATGCGGTATCGGGCAACCACACCTTAGAGTTGTTGGTGGAGAATGGTTTTGGGTGCACGGGAAATCTTGCACAAACCATCGAAGTAGTTGAAAATCCAATTGCTTATTTTGTTCCGAATGTTTCTTCAGGATGCTCACCTTTATGGGTGGCATTTGACAATCAATCGATTGCTGCCGCAGCAAGTTATGAATGGAATTTGGGTCCGGATACATTGACATGGGGTAGCGCAACGTCTACTTTAGAAGACATTGGAAATGTTTTTTTCTTAAGCGGAACACAGCCTTCAAATTACACAGTATCGCTTACCGTTAACAACGTATGCGGATCAGATATGTACCAAACGAACATAAATGTTTTTTCCTTGCCAGAAGCAACTTTCCAAGCCAATTTAGACAGCCTTGCGGGGTGTTCTCCTTTTGAATTATCATTTAATAATCAAACACAAGGAGTGGCAACCGGTTATTTATGGAATTATGGAGATGGACAAACCTCGTCAGCATTTGAAGATGTTGAGCATCTTTTTTATTCCGGTAATACGGATGCGTTTTATCCAGTCAGTTTGACGGCCACCAATCAGTGTGGCTCACATACGCATATAGATACAGTGGTTGTTTTGTCTCAGGTTGTGCAAGCTTTTTTCACGCTTCCTTACAACGTAGGCTGCGCACCTTTGGAAGTCTGTTTTAATGACGAATCGGATGGCTATGGAATAAATGCCCATGCCTTTTTTAGTGGAGATGGACAAATGTATAGCGCGAGCAGTGGTTGTCACATATATCAAAATCCAGGGACTTATTATTTGACAGAACAAATTTCCAATGGTTGTCAATCGGATGATCAAACAGTTGAAATTACCGTATTGCCCCATCCAATTGTTCAATTGAGTTTAAACACCGATGAGGCGTGTACCAACGAATCAATCGTTCCTATTGCCGTTGGAGACGTTCCAATGAACGTCATATGGACCATTGACCAATTTGACACTTTGACGGTGCTTAACCCCTCAATCCATTTTGATGTTCCAGGATTGCATTGGGTAACAGTCACAGCAACAGGAGTAAATAATTGTAGCATAAAGGATTCGTTGTCTGTTTTGATTCATGATATTCCGCAATCTGATTTCAATATTCCTGTTAATGATGTGTGCAGTCCGTTCAATGCTTGTTTTAATCTTACCGGATCTGGAAATTATTTCTTTTGGGATTTTGGAGAGGGCAATACCTCTACAGTGGCCAACCCTTGCCACGTCTTTACCAATTTATCCATGGCTCCGCAAGAAATTCCGGTCAGCTTAATTTCAGAGAACACTTTCGGGTGTAAGGATACCATGGTTCAATCGGTTGTGGTGTTGCCTCAGCCTGATATTCAACTGACCCTGCCCGTTTATCAAACCTGCTTACAAGATTTGACCATTGAGCCTGTGTTACAGCCTTCGAGCGCGTTGGGTTTTGATTGGTATTTGGATGGAACGATGATATCGAACTTGGTAGCCCCCAGTATCAATGTTCAAGGGGTAGGAACCCATACCATTTCAGTAGATGCGAGCAATCAGTATGGCTGTCAAGGAGGGGACATGGCAATGTTGGAAATTTCCGCAATTCCCGTGGCGGACTTTGTCATGAATTCAGGAAGTGGCTGTCTGCCTTTGATGGTATCTGCTACCAATTTAAGTACGGGAGCAACCAATTTTGTCTGGCAATTGGGGGGACAACAGTTTTCGACATTTGATCTTGATTTTCAAATGGAGTCTCCAAATAATTTTGACGTTTCATTGGTGGCGTTGAATGATGCGGGTTGCTCTGACACCATGTATTCCAATGATACTTACTCGGCCTATCCTGTTCCTTATGTTGAAATAGCCTATACTCCGGAAGAAATATACGATTACCAAGGAGCGGTGCGTTTTAATGACGTCGGCAGTGGATCAAGCATGTGGTTTTGGGAAATGGGAGATGGGAATTTGGGATACACCGATGAACACTATCATTCATACGATTTTGTTGGTGAGTACATCGTAACATTAGAAGGAACAAATGAGTTTGGCTGCGTAGCCAGAGATTCAGCAGTGGTTAATGTTAAAAGAGATTTTGAAATATTTGTACCCAGTGCTTTTACCCCAAAATCGTATGATGGCGTAAACGACTATTTTAAACCCATCATAAGGGGAAAAGAATTGGTGCTTCAATATAAATTTACCGTAACGAACAGATGGGGAGATTTGCTATTTGAGACCAACGATATGGATGCGGCATGGAACGGCGCAATGGACAACTCTCCCGATTATTTTGTACAAAATGACACCTACATCTGGATGGTTTCTGTTGAACTATTAACAGAGTCTACGTCAAAAACCTTACAGGGAACGGTATTGATTATTAGGTAAAATCTATTGTTTGACAAATTGATTCATCACATATCCATTCTTGAACAATTGCGTTTGACAGCATTTGAATTGTTTCATGGAGTCTATTTTACCAAATAACCCAATGCCTTCACCAAGAAGAACGGGTACTGTGGTAATGGTGATTTCGTCAATCAGGTTGGCTTGCAAAAAAGATTGAATGGTTTGTCCCCCATCGATGTATATATTTTTAAGACCTGCGTCGTTCATCTTTTGATGAATGGACTCGGCATTTCCAGAGATCAGCGAGACATTTTTGGGAAGGTTTTCAGGAAGTTGTTGAAGCGATTGGGTCCAAACAAATACCGGTTTGGAATAAGGCCATTCGATACCAAAGCTCATGACTTTTTCAAACGTTTTACGGCCCATGACCAGGGCATCAATGCCGGACATGAATTCGGCATATCCCATGTCCTCTTCTTGCGGTGGGTAAGTGTCTAAAAAAGCAATGTCTCCGTCTGCTTGCGCAATGAAGCCATCAAGGCTGGTGGCGATAAAAACTTTGTTGGGCATTGGATCAATGATTTTTTCCTTCGGACATTAATCTTTCAAAAGCCACTTCCCAAGTGGGAATTTCATTGGATGCATAGCCGTGGGATTTTCCTGTAGCGATGTCCTTGAAAGCTTTCAAGGCTTTGAGGTGGGTGCCACTGCGGAGGTATTCCAACATGAGTTCTCGGCTTTCCCAAGCGGTTAGGGTGCATTGGAAGCCGTTGATTTTTTTCACTTCGCAGAATAGATTGCCCGGCGCTGATTTGGCTTGGTTAAAAGAAGGAATGGCCAAGAACCAAAAGCGGAAGGTGGCAAAAAAGTTTTTGGGTTTGAGCCCGGTGATGGAGATGTGCACGCCGCAAAGATGATAAAAATATAATCTAGCAAAAAACTTGTTTTTAAATACTGTTACTTACCAAAAGAAATCATTGTAAAGAACAGGAGTAGTTGTATTTTATATTTGTTAGATGAATAAAAAAGAAAAATTGTCTTTTAAAAACGAGAATCCATTTTGTTTATATGATTCCAATTCAAGACTGATTCACCCTAGACTTTATGACACGTTTCTTCAACCGATAGAATCAAAACAACTTAAAGATGATGGAGTAATATTTGAGCACACAAATAATGCAGAATTTGGTGTTATAATAAGCCATGACGTTGATCACATTTATGCGCAAGGCTCAACAGAAAATCCGCGATATCTGGGAGGGTTAAAGAATTTATCACAATTGTTGATTCACGATATGAGGTCGAGATTCATTTCAAAACAAAGCCCCCAAAGAATCAGAAAAAATGAATTTGATATTTACAGATTTATTGATTGGGAATTAAAAAACAACATTTCAGCATCTTATTATTTTCTTTCTTTGATGGAGTCGGACGAGGATTTTAATTACTATCTAAATGAGATTGAAGATGTTTTATTGGCTGTTGCCCAATCTAATGGTGAGATAGCTTTGCATGGGGGGCACCAATCCACTATTAATATGGATACTCTTTTGAATGAGAAATCGCGGTTGGAAAGTGTTTGTAATACAAAAATTAATGGATTTAGAAGTCATTATTTGAAATGGACAACAGGCCAAACAGAGAATATTCTAGATAAGGCAAAATTTGAATATGATACTTCTTGGGGAAGCGCCCAGCAGCCTGGTTTTGTTAAGGGATTTTGCACCCCTCATCCAGTTTGGGATGCCCAACGCGGATGTTACTGTTCTTGGATTGAGGTTCCATTGATTGCTATGGATTGTTCATTTTTTGACTATATGAAGCTCAATGAACATAGCGCATGGGAATTATTTCTGCATCTTGTGAATAAGGTCAAGAGCTGTAATGGGATTTTAACCATTTTATGGCATAATTCGTATCACAAGCATTTGAATTTTTATTGGAAAATGTTAGATTATTTACAGAACCAAGATTGTCGGTTCGATACGTCTATGGGATTTGTTGAACAAGCAAAGAATAGTGGATACATCGATAAAGTAAAGAGTTATTATGGAGCATAGTCAGGAGGTTTTTTTCGAAAGAATAAGTGTTTTTTCAGACGAAATCATAGGGTTTCTTAGGAAAAATGTTAATCCGAATATAGACGAGTCAAAAGCCAAGTGGGAGTATTTTGAAAGTGAAAGGCCCCCAATTTTCTTTGTTGTTAAGAATAAAAAAGATCAATCTTTGGGCGCTCAAGCATTGATTCATATTAATGCATTTTATAAGGGAAAAAAAACGTTCACCGGAAAAAGTGAATGTACTTTTTTAGATGATAGTCTCCGAGGATCAACAATTTTTAAGGATTTGTATCATGAGTTTATGAGTACTGCAAAGAATGAAAATGTTGAGCTCATCTGGGGACTTACGAGTGCTACAAAAATTTGGAAGAATAAATTGAGTTTTGATTTTGCAGATTTTGTAATTGAAGATTTTAAATTATCCAATTCCCCCAATTACAAAGCGGCATTGAAGAAATCTAAGATACACCAGTATGTTGCAAGCATAATAGACAGGTACAAATTGAGAGTACTTCCCACACTTGGTTTAACGATCAGAGAAATTTCAGAACTAAGCCATGAGGATGTCGAGTGGAGAACACATGTGTTGAATGAATTAAAAACTGTTTTTTTTATTGGAGTAGAAAAAGACTATTTTGATTGGCGTTTGAAGCGGAATCCTTTTGTGAGTTACAAAATTTGGAAAATTGAAAAAGGGCAAGATTTGTTGGGGTATATTATTTCTTCTCAACGAAACAATCGTTTTGTAATCCATGAATGGATAACGAGTGATATTCCAAGTATAGGAACTCAGCTAAATTTAATTCGAAAAAATTTGGTTTCAGTGCATCAAGAGATATATTATTTTGGCAATCTGAACCACCCAATAAATGATGAGATCAGTAGGGCTTGGATTGAACAGGGAGGAGTGATTAAAACCTCCAATTGGGCAGGACTTGTGGTAAAGTCCAACACCAAGGAGGTGGATGCGATGGATGTTAAAGAAGGCTTGATTAATTTACTGTGGACGGAAGGGGTGAATTAATTCTAATGATTTAAAGCGCTCCACTGTAGTTATCATACTGTGGTAGTATTTGTACCAAGCAGCGCCCCGTTTTTTGGCTTCGATATGAATGGGATTTTGCGCCCAGTTCTGCACGGCCTCCATGTCTTTCCAATAGCTGATGAAAGTCCCGCGGCCGTTGTGCTTCATGCTTTCGTAACCCAAGTAACCCGGCATTGTTTTCACGAGATCGAGCGTGAGGATATCGTATTCTTCATAGCCATCTAGATTATCAGAAAGGTAGTAATTGAAAATGGATGCGATGAAAGGCGCTTTGGGAGGGGTAGGCGAGTTCCAGTTGATCATGTTTCGAAGATAGAGAAACGAAGAAAAGCAATGAAGATCTGGGGCTATTGTTTTGATTAATCTTTGAATAATAAAGACAATGTGTTCAAGTAAAAACTTCATTTTGAGTTGGTTAACAGAAAAGTTTATATATTTGATTCATGAAATACCCTTTGATTTTATTGTTTTGGGCTTTGGCTTTTGGGATATGTGCTCAAGCTCCGCAGCGCATTCCTTACCAGGCTGTCGTTCGCAACACAGACGGAACAATCATGTCCAGTATGGCGGTCACCATCATTTTTAAAATACACGACGCCACAGCCAATGGAACGGTGGTCTATGAAGAGACACATGCCACCACCACCAACGCACAAGGGTTGGTGAGTTTGAATGTGGGCGGCGGTACAATAGTGTCAGGAACATTTGGCAATATCCAATGGGGTGCGGGAAGTAAGTTTATGCAAGTACTGATGAATGCCGGTAATGGAAGTATTGATCTGGGCACCCAGCAGATGATGAGCGTGCCGTATGCGTTGTATGCGGAGGACGTGAATGTGCGAGTGAGCGCAACGGGAGATAGTTTGTTCATTGGGGATCAGGTATCGATTGTGCCAGGAGTGAGCGCGGCCAATGCTATTCCGGGATGCACCAACAGCCAGGCCTGTAATTTTAATCCATCCGCGACAGCAGACAATGGTAGTTGCCTTATTGTTGGAAGTGCTTGTGATGATGGAAACGCGAACAC
>CANGVU010000063.1 GCA_947457325.1 Flavobacteriales bacterium
CTTGATTTTAGAAAGCTCTTGCATCAATCCCACTTTGTTGTGTAAGCGACCTGCGGTGTCAATAATCACTACATCTGCATTTTGCGCAACAGCGTGTTGCAACGTATCAAAAGCAACTGATGCCGGATCAGAACCCATATTCTGTGCAATAACGGAAGACTGAGAACGCTCGCCCCAAATCTTCAATTGATCAATGGCTGCAGCTCTAAATGTATCTGCAGCACCCAAGACTACTTTCTTTCCTTGTTTCTGTAATTGATAAGCCAATTTACCAATTGTGGTTGTTTTTCCTACACCATTGACCCCAACCACCATGATAACATATGGGGTAGACAATGCAGGAATAAAAATATCTTCAGATTCCTCCCCCTCATACGAGGCAAGCAAACCTGCAATTTCTTCTTTCAAAATATTATTCAGTTCAGCTGTTCCCATGTACTTGTCCTTGGAAACACGCTCCTGAATCCTGCCAATGATTTTTAAGGTAGTGGCCACTCCGACATCCGATCCAATCAACACCTCCTCAAGATTATCCAAAACCTCGTCATCAATGGTTGATTTACCCACAACGATGCGAGCCAACTTGGAAAACAAACCCGTTCTGGTTTTTTCCAATCCCTGATTCAGGGTCTCTTTTTTCTCCGAGGAGAATAGGCGCTTAAAAAAATTCATTGCCATCTCTTTAGAATAAAAAAGGCCTTTTCTTTCGAAAAAGCCTTTGAACAATTATCAATGACTGATTAGGCTTTGGTAAACCACTCAGCAATTTTGTCGTTGTGTACGATTTCTTCCTTGAAGGAATAAGATCCTGATTTTGGTGACTTCACCATTTTTATCACCTTGGTGTGGTTCTTACCACCACCAGTTTGCAATGTTGCAACTACCTTCTTTGCCATGGCTTAATTATTTAATCTCTTTATGAACTGTCATTCGCTTCAAGATGGGATTGTATTTCTTCATCTCCAAACGATCTGGGGTGTTCTTTCTGTTTTTGGTTGTGATGTATCTGCTTGTTCCTGGCATGCCCGACTCCTTGTGCTCGGTGCACTCCATAATCACTTGAACTCTGTTACCTTTTTTTGCCATTGTGTCTTAAAAACGGATTGCAAATATAGAATGAATTTTGGATTATACAATTTTTTTTTTCATCTCTTGTTTTCCACTTGGAAAAGATACACTTTTTGGTGTTGAAAACGGCGTAAATCCAAGGTATTTTCATAGTGACACATTCTTATTTTTGAACTTCAACCTAAACTGTTCATGTCAAAAAGCAAATCAAATATCGATCAAGAAGACGAAATCCCATGGGTGGATGAAAAAAAATCATGGAAACAAGGAGTATTGGGGCGTCGTTCTCAATTGATTGCAGGTACAGCTCTTCTGCTCTCTTGCATTTATCTGATTTTAGCTTGCATCTCATTTACATTGAGCGGTGATGCCGATTTGAGTTTAATTCTTGGTGGTGATCACGCCTCTGATATCAGTGAGACACCCAACTATACCAATTGGATGGGTAAATTGGGCGCACTTGCCGCATATTTCCTGATGTACAAAGGATTTGGCGTTGGTGCTTTTTTCATTTGCTACCTGCTTATTCAGCTGAGCAGCTATTTGATTGTTCAAGCCACACCCACTCCATTTTTCAAAAGCTTCCGATGGATGATGTATGGTATGATCTTCATCCCGCTTGCACTGGCTTTTGCCTTTCACCACCGAGAGGAAGATCCATTCCCCCATATTGTATTGGACATCAACGACCGTTTTGTCGGAGCATATGGACTATGGAGTGCGCAATGGTTGACATTCACACTCGGTCGAATTGGTGGAACTGTGGCGCTTATCGGCGTTGCTGCAATATCTTTTCTCATTCACTTTGGCCAATGGGTTGAAAATGGCATTGAGAACTGGAAGCTGAGGAGACAAGAAAAACAAGATCGGATTGATGAGGCTAAAGCAAACACTGAAGCAGTAGAAAGCAAAATGGAATCAGCGCCTGAATCGGAAGAAATTCCAGAGCCGGTAAACACCGTATCCAACACTTTAGAAACCACAATCAGCAACAAATACAAGGTAGTTAACGAAGAATTGGATGAGACCGAGGAAGACTTATTGGGGCAACTTGAAATCATTACCCCTGAGCCACCAACCCAGATTCTACCTATTCAACCGGAGCCAATAGAACTAAGCTTGACTCCGATAGAAAACATCCAAGAAGAAGAGTTAAACCTGGCCAAAATTGAGGCTGATCTTGGAATGGAGGTGCAAGGTCCAGCGCAAGAAGAAATTTTGAGCAATGAAGAGGTTGATGAACGCCTAGCTGACTTTGGAGACTATGACCCAAAATTGGATCTTTCCAGATATGAAGCGCCCTCTATCGAGCTGCTCAAGAACCACACAACTGGCGGAATAAAAATCACAAAAGAGGAATTGGAGGAAAACAAAAACAAAATCATCCAAACACTCAATCACTACAAAATTGAAATCGAAAAAATCAAAGCCACCATTGGACCTACCGTTACCTTGTATGAAATTAATCCAGCTCCAGGTGTTCGCATTTCAAAAATTAAAAGTCTTGAAGACGACATTGCATTAAGTCTTGCTGCACTAGGCATCCGCATAATTGCACCAATACCTGGAAAAGGAACCATTGGTATAGAGGTTCCCAATTCGCAACCTGAGGTAGTAAGCATGCGCAGTTTGATTGCTTCAGAAAAATTTCAAAATGCAGATATGGAATTGCCCGTCGTTTTGGGGAAAACCATATCCAATGAGATATTCTGTGTGGACTTGGCCAAGATGCCTCACTTGTTGATGGCCGGATCAACTGGTCAAGGTAAATCTGTTGGATTGAACGCCATCTTGGTGAGTCTGTTGTACAAAAAGCATCCTTCGCAAGTGAAGTTTGTTTTGGTGGATCCCAAAAAAGTTGAATTGACTTTGTTCAATAAAATTGAAAGACATTTCTTGGCCAAACTTCCCGATACGGAAGACCCCATCATTACCGATACCAGCAAGGTTGTAAGAACGCTGAATAGCCTCTGCATTGAGATGGATCAACGGTATGATCTATTAAAAACTGCAGGATGCCGAAATATCAAAGAGTACAATGAACGCTTTATCAAAAGGCGTTTGAATCCAGAAAACGGGCATCGTTACTTACCCTACATTGTACTCGTGGTAGATGAGTTTGCGGACTTAATCATGACAGCCGGACGTGAAGTAGAAACCCCCATTGCGCGATTGGCGCAACTGGCCCGTGCCATTGGCATTCATTTGATTATTGCAACGCAGCGACCATCTGTGAACATCATCACGGGTATAATAAAGGCTAACTTCCCTGCTAGAATTGCCTTCCGTGTGACATCCAAAATAGATTCACGCACCATTCTTGATGCAGGAGGTGCTGATCAATTGATTGGTCGAGGCGACCTATTGTACTCAACCGGTAATGATCTCATCCGCGTGCAGTGCGGATTTGTGGATACTCCAGAAGTTGAGGAAATCACGGAGTATATCGGTAATCAACAAGGATATCCAAGCGCGTTGTACCTACCAGAGGTTCCAGACGAAGCTGGAAATACAGAATTAAGTAACTTTGCCGACAGCGACCGAGATGATCTTTTTGAGGAAGCTGCAAAAATAGTTGTTCAAACACAACAGGGTTCTGCTTCTATGCTTCAGCGAAAACTCAAGCTGGGATTCAATAGAGCCGGTCGTTTGGTGGATCAATTGGAAGCAGCTGGAATCATTGGCCCATTTGAGGGAAGCAAAGGAAGAAAGGTTTTAATTCAAGACGAAACCACTTTGGAACAGTTATTGAAAAGGGGCCAGTAATTAGGATAAACAACATGAAAAAAGCATTTTTATTTTTAATGACCATCACCTTAAGTGTGATGGCACAGGCGCAAAGCTCTAAAGAAATTTTAGACAAACTATCTGCCAAAGCCAAAGGATGGACAACCGTAACTGCAGACTTTAGTTCTTCACTCGTTGACAAAAAGAACAACAAGAACATCAAACAAGAAGGCAATATCAAAATCAAAGGCAAGAAATACATCATCAGTTTATCGGACTACATCATCACCACGGATGGCACCACCATTTGGACATATGATAAAAAATCCAACACCTGCACCATTGACAATTTGAAAGATGTTAAAGATGGCGCATTTGACCCATCTGAAATTTTCAGCATTTGGGAAAAAGATTTCAAAAATGAAATGAAAAACAATAACGCATCCATTGATGGTGTGGGCTGTTATGAAATTGGACTGTTTCCTAATAATCCAAAAGGAAAGCCTTACCACTCTATCTTCATGTACGTTGACAAAACCAAAATGGAATTGAATAAAGCCGTAGTTAAGACCAAAGATGGCGGTGAAATCAGCTACAAAATCAAAAACTTGAAAACCAATCAACCTTATTCCGATAGCGATTTCACCTTTAACAAGGCCAAATATCCCAAGGTAGAAATGGTGGACAATCGATTGTAAAAAGAACTTTGATTGTGAAATATTTTGGATTGATTCTCGCGTTGCTCTTTTTGACAAGTTGTTCTGAAGAGCAAAAAACAGACAACAAAACCAATCAATCCAAAAGCAAGGGTAAACTATTCATTATCGGCGGAGGCGATCGCACTCCTGAGTTGATGACATCTATGATTCAGCAGGCAGGACTGAAAGCAGGAGATTACATTGCAGTGCTTCCTATGGCCGGAGAAGAGCCCGATTCTAGTTTTTGGTATTTCAAAAATGACATTCCTGTGCAATCAAAAGTGATCTGCGCCAATTTGAATTTTGCGGATAGCACGCGTAACTTTTCCTCAATGAGAGATTCTTTGCGAATGGCCAAATTGGTATTCATTTGCGGTGGTGATCAAAGTCGTTTCATGAAGGTGGTGCAGAAACAAAATATACACTCTATAATAGACGAGATATTCAACAACGGCGGCATGATCGCAGGAACCAGTGCTGGTGCCGCAGTGATGAGTGAGGTTATGATTACAGGTGATCAGAAAAAAGACACCGCTTATAGTGCTACTTATGCCATGATTGAAACCAACAATGCCCAATACAGCAAAGGTTTGGGATTCATTACAAATGGAATTGTAGATCAACATTTTGTCACCCGAAGCCGTTACAACAGGCTCATCACTGCAATGATGGATTATCCCAAGATATCCTATGGAATGGGCGTTGAGGAAGAGACCGCCGCATTGATTCAAGATGACCGTTGCACTGTGGTTGGAAAAGGACCTGTAGTATTATTTACCACCAAGAAAAAAATCAAACTAAAAGGTGAATTAATTGATGATGCTCATTTTGACATGAGCATTTATGGTTCAGGTCGATCATTCCGATTGCCCTAAATCAACTGTACTTTGCGATATTCCTGAATCGTTCCAATACTTCTTGCATGTCCGCAGGCAATGGCGCATCAAATGACATGCGCTCACCTGTTGTGGGATGATCAAAAGACAATGTCTTGGCGTGTAGCGCTTGACGGGGTAGTATTTTAAAACAATTTTGGACAAACTGATTATACTTGGGATAGGTTGTTCCTTTTAGAATTCGGTCGCCACCATACTCCAAATCTCCAAACAAAGTGTGACCGATGTACTTCATGTGAACGCGGATTTGATGGGTTCTGCCGGTTTCCAATTTGCATTCAACCAATGTCACATAGTGCAGTTTCTCCAATACTTTATAGTGGGTAACGGCATGTTTACCGTAATCACCTTTGGGGAAAACCGTAAATACTTTTCGATCCTGCAAACTTCTGCCTGTATTTCCAATAACAGTTCCATCTTTCTCCACATCACCCCAAACGATGGCCTGATAACGTCTGTCAGTCGTTCTATCAAAAAATTGTTTACCCAGATGATTCAAAGAATGATCTGTTTTGGCCATGACCATGACTCCTGTTGTATGCTTATCCAAACGGTGAACCAATCCTGGACGATGCTGCTCTCCTGCAGGCGTCTTCTGAAGATGGAACAAAACGGCATTAACCAAAGTTCCTGTGTAATTACCGTGCCCGGGGTGAACCACCATGTTCATTGGCTTATTGAGCACCAATACCTCATCGTCCTCGTATAATATCTCAATGGGTATGTTCTCTGGAATGATCTCAAATTCCCTTACAGGATAAGGCAATTCAATGGTGATAATATCATTGGGTTTTACTTTGTAACTTGACTTTACTGGAATCCCATTCACCTTGACAAAACCCGCATCATGGGCATCTTGAACCCTTGACCTTGAGGTTTTCTCTAAACGATCTACCAAAAATTTGTCTATTCTGACCAGCCCCTGCCCTTTATCTGCAACGATGCGGTGGTGTTCAAATAAACCTTCCTCATCCTCTCTCTCTATGTCGTCGATCTCTTCACTCATCCTCTACTTTGAAAAACGGAAAACATGTTGATGCCCTTGTGAGGAAGCCTTGATGAAATACAAACCTTGAGACCATGCGTTGACATCAATGACAACATGACTATTGAAAGATGAACCCGTGTGAATGACTTTTCCGGTAACATCAAAAACCTCAAAAGAACAAGAACCAGGTGCATCAAAGGCGATTTGATCTACTGCAGGATTGGGATAGACCAAGCCCCACGCATGGGTCAAATTTTCATTCTCAACACCGTTCCAAATTTGTTTCTTTCCTGAGCGCAATACAGGACGAACCATAACGCTTCCCGTTACTTGCGAAGCCTGCCAAGGTTGATCAACGCCCAATGAATAAAACAACTTTGCGGGATTGTTGTTGGTATTCTTGTCATTGCCCACATCATAGGTCGGAGCATCTGATTGAACCCACCCCACGTAATAAGTTCCAACACCCAACACCAAAGGATTGTCCAGTTCATGAAAAGTAAATGAATCATACCCTACGCTATCCGTGTATTGGGGATATTGGTAATTAAAATTCTCGGAAATCAATGAACCAGGAACACCTCCATTGTCACTCCATACCTTTA
>CANGVU010000064.1 GCA_947457325.1 Flavobacteriales bacterium
CAAAAACTTCATTATCAATCAAAAAAGACCTACAGAGTTTTTTCAAGGATACACGGATGTCATTGTTGCGGAAGGAGCATCGGACCACGATGATGCTTTTTGGGATGAGCACCGGCATTTGAAACTCACCAAAGATGAAAAGGAAATTTATCAAATGGTGGATACCCTTCAGAATATCCCATTGTTCAGTACAGTTGTCGACATCATCAATTTATTCATCAATGGATACAAGGTGATTGGCAAATTTGAATATGGACCCTATTACACGACCTACAGTTACAATCCCATCGAAGGAAATCGTTTTAGAGTTGGGGGACGAACCAGCAATGAATTTTCCAAACGCATCATGTTTGATGGATACGCTGCATACGGATTGCTGGATGAAGAATGGAAATATGGAGGGGGATTTCTCTGGGTAATCAATAAAAATCCAAGATTCGCGGTTGATGTCCACACCAAAAAAGACGTTGAGCAAATTGGTCAGAGTACAGGACAGTTCAGAACTGATAACGTACTCACTTCGTTGTTCAGAAGAAACCCTGCCAATAAGTTGACCATGGTCAATGAATATTCCATGTTCATTGAAAAAGAATGGGTACATGGCATTTCAAACAAGCTCATCTTTAAACACCGCGAACTACAACCCATTGGTGGTTATTATCAATTCATTGAACCCCGAGTCAAGTCTTTTGTTCCCAACATCACCAGTGCAGAAATGACACTCTCCTTGCGTTGGGCGTACAAAGAGAAATACATCTACGGAGAATTTGAACGCTTTAGTGTGGGCAGCAATTGGCCCATTGTGGAATTTGCTTACACCCGCAGCATATCAGGGCTTTTTGGCGCACAGTACAACTATGAGCGCGCTCAAGTTACCTTAAAAGACAAATGGAAATTTGGACCTTTTGGTTATATGGACATCTCCAGCCAAGCGGGAAAAATCTATGGACAGCTACCCTTTCCTTTGCTCATGATGCACCAAGGGAATGAAACTTTTTTCTACGATGAAACTTCCTACAACACCATGAACTTTTTTGAGTTCGTTTCTGACCGATGGGTCAATTTGTGGGCTACATATCATGCCGAAGGATTATTTTTGAATAAAATTCCTGTTCTTCGCCGATTAAAATGGAGGGAGGTGGCCAGCATGAAAGCAGTTGTTGGAGGATATGACATTCGTAATGACGCTTTTTTACAAAGGGACTGGAACAACGATGGAAAAACCGATGTTTACACCTTGACAAAACCATTTTTTGAGACGGCACTTGGTGTTGAGAATATCTTCAAGGTATTGCGCGTTGATATGGTATACCGCTTGTCTTATTTGAACCACCCTGATATTTTCAAAGTTGGGTTGCGGGCTAAAGTACAATTCACCTTCTAACCCTATCTTAGCGCTGTGAAACTATCCGCAAATAATATCGTCAAGCAATACGGCAATCGCATTGTAGTAAACGGTGTATCCTTTGAAGTGAATCAAGGGGAAATTGTAGGATTGTTGGGGCCCAATGGAGCCGGTAAAACGACTAGCTTTTACATGGTCGTAGGATTGGTCACACCCGATTCAGGGGAAATCTTATTAGAACAGCAAAACATCACCAAGGAGCCTATGTTTCGCAGGTCTCAATTGGGCGTAGGCTACCTTCCTCAGGAGGCATCTGTATTCAGAACACTGAGCGTTGAAGACAATATCAAAGCCGTTTTGGAACTCACACCATTGACCAAAGTTGAACAATCCGAACGATTGGAGTCGTTATTAGAAGAATTTGGATTAACAGCCAGAAGGAAATACATCGGCAGCCATCTTTCGGGAGGGGAGAGACGCAGAACAGAGATTGCGCGTGCATTGGCCACCAATCCAAAATTCATTCTTTTGGACGAACCCTTTGCCGGAGTAGATCCCATCGCGGTTGAGGACATTCAGCGCATTGTAGAGCAATTAAAAACCAAAAACATTGGTATTTTAATTACAGATCACAACGTGCAGGAAACACTTTCCATTACAGATCGAGCTTATCTCCTATATGATGGAAAGATTTTAAAGTCAGGCACTGCCGAAGAATTGGCCGCTGATGAAATTGTTAGAAAAGTTTATTTGGGACAAAACTTTGAGTTGAGAAGGAAGGTTTAGGACATAACCGTTGAAGCTGTTCCTATTTTCACAAAGTATACCAAAAGAATTCAACCATTATAAATGTCTAATCCTCCACTCCTTGGGATAATGATTGGAAACCCTTCCCTTCACCATTTTAACCCAAGCCAAATCAAAACCACTCCATTGTACTATATGCCAACCACTCAATGAACTATCCTCGATTCTGAGATCCTCACCTCGCAAAATACGAAGAGCGTCATCTTCCTCTAAGGTTAAACGGGGTATTTCCACATTTGCATTACCTCCCAATATCAAACCTTGATGCGGCGTGAAAACCTGCCTATTTAGCGTCCCCAATTGAACACCAATCTGAACCATCTTGGCCACAGGTAAAACATCTTCTGGCTGAATCTGCGTGTAGAAAACCTCCCCCTTTCCATTTTGCCAATAACGCTGAATATTGTCATCTTTTACAAAAGGAATCAACGATGGCCAATCGCGTTTGTGCAGAGGCTGCCAAAACGGTTCATTGGCCAACTTAATTCTTCCTGAACTTGCATGCATTGGTTTCTGCAACACGCAACAAAAAAAACCCTCACCCATAGATTGGTGAGGTAAAAATCGCCAAGCCGAAACGCCTTCGATTTGAATATGATTGGCTTCTTTAGGCATCACCAGTGGTTGATAACCATGCATTCCAAAATCTTCTACACACATTGAAACAATGTCTTGATTCTCCGATTCAGAGAAAGTACAAGTAGAATAAATCAAAACTCCTCCAGGAGCCAATAAGCGATAGGCCTCTTGAACCAAGGTTGTCTGTATACCAGCGCATTTAATAACCTGTTCTGGTGTCCATTCAGACCGCGCATTGGGATCTTTTCTGAACAATCCTTCACCGCTGCATGGCGCATCCAACAAAATCAAATCCCAGCGTTCATCTCCTTTGATTTGGGTCACATCTGATTGCAATACAACGGCATTGGTCATCCCCCATTTCATAATATTCTCCTGTAAAACCTGGTTTCTTTTAGGATGAATTTCATTGGCATATATGACACTGTGTGGATCCAGATTTTCATGGAGCAAAATGGTCTTTCCGCCCGGTGCAGCGCACAAGTCCAGGACCATTTTGATATTCTGTTGCTTGGCAATTTGACGAACCACTGAACCTATCACCATGGAACTACTTTCCTGTGGATAATATTGCCCTAAATGAAATAGGGGATCCGTGGTAAATTGAGGTCGCGACTTTAGAAAAAAACCGTTGTCATAATGAACAACAGGAAGTGACCGCAATTCTTCCAATGCATTCCCCTTGACGTGCACAGAAACATGAGGTGTATTATCAATGGCCTCAACAAACGCATCTGCATCATCCTGAAACTGTTCTTGAATGCGCTGAATAAAAAGTGGATGTAATGCAGTCATTAAATACTATTGTTTTTTTTCCTTGGCCCTTGCCGTTTATTTCGTCCCAAAATAGAATCTCTGTTGGTTCGATTCTCCAATCGCTCCTGCTTTCTCTCATTTTGCTGACCATCTCTTTCTGTTCGCTTTTGTCCTCTCCTTTGAGAAATACTTTCTTTCTTGACATCCAGCCACTTCTTTATTGACCTATCCCGTTGAGGTGATGAATCATCGAACAAAGCTTTCCATTCTTTGTCATTTTCAACTGCAAATTGTAGGTTACTCATCGGTCCCTTCATGGATATAAAAAACTTTTTGCCATCTTCAGTGGGTGCTTGATTGGGGTCTCGCAAGAGCAAATCACGCACATGGAAACCCATCAGATAGTCCATCTGGTTATCAAATGTATGGCTGGCTTTAAATACCATATTCAATGCCGACGTTTTGATTTCCATCCAGGGGATCTCTATGGTCTGTTGGGATAATGAAATGGTATTGCGCAATGCTTCAAACTTGACCCATGAAAGCTTCTTGGCCAACAAATCCTCATCTACAAGAGGAGCAATCCATTTGTTCTTTTTTAAATAGCCGGCCACGTCTTCCAAGACCGACCAATGAATAATCTCTCCATTACTGACATCCATGGCCATTATTCCATTGACAGAAGATCGATCCAACTTCAATTCGTTACTCAATTGGAAGTCCAATTCTACCTCTGCATCAATCAAACCCTTCAACTGATCTGATCTGATTGCTGACTGCCCAAAATCATTGAACAATGTCATGAGCTTGGGTAAATTCACCTTTTCAATTTTTGCATTGAGATCCACTTCCCACTTTTGTGATTTCTCATTGGCAAACAATTCCAATTCTCCATTTAATTTCCCTTCAGCCAATTCCCAATGGAAATTTTCCGCTTTGATCAATCCTTCCTGTACGGATAAATTGGTTCTGAATTTTTTCGCTTCGAACTGTTTGTAATCAAATTCATTTACTTCACATTGCAATTGAAGATTGGTAAATGAAGGCAATCCAAAACCAGAACCTTCAGATTGAATAAAATCTTCGCCTTGAATATGATTGCTTTTTAATACAACTGACGCGTCAATCCCTCGTTCAGGATTAAGTATCCAAGCTACAGCTTGATGCCACTGACCCGTGATATCAATATCGGAATTTTGATATTTGGCCAGACATTGGTGCAGAATTGCATTGTCCTCATGCAATTGCAAGAGTGCCTGGACATCGCGAATAGGATGAGGCATGGAATGCCATTGAAATTCATCCGCCTTGATGGATACATTGCCTTCAGCCTTCCAATCCTCCCATCGCCATACGCTGTCTTCCGGATTCCATTTGCCTAAAATATTCGCTTTAAAATCCAACTGACCTTTGGACTTCAACAATGAATCCCACTTTAAAAAATCCACCACCTCTTGAATACCTGAATGCATCTCTACATCTAAATTCAACTGGGGTTTAAGCGTATTCTTAACTTCACCTTTAATCTTCCACTGACCATTGGCCAAAGTCGCATTTAGGTGATCCACTCTCCATACGTCTTGTCCTCTTTTCAAGTCATATTTCAGTTGAAGATCAACATTCTCCAATTCCACACCTGATTGTGGCTCTTTAACAGAACCCTCCTTCCAATTCAATGAAGCTGATATGCTAGGACTTTCCCAAGTTCCCTCTATCAAACCTTGCATTTGAAAAGTGCCAATTGGTTCATAGGAATGAAGCACGTCTGAAATCCATCCCGGCATATTGCTCACCCATTGCTGCACTTCCACATTCTCAGCGCTGACTTGAACACGGCATTTTTCTTTCTCGAAATCAATCCATCCATCTCCCCGAATTGGGGCATCGAGGGCTTCCAATTCAATTTGTTTCAAGGACAAAATGCCCTTGCTTTGGTTGTAAGTCACATCCCCTGAACATTCAAACGGCAAATGCTCAATGATACGCCGACCTTCTGCTGTTGCCTTCTCACATGTACCCTTTGCGTTCACAGATAAATTGGATTCACTTGAAGAGAAATCACCCTTCCCCTTCAAGTTGTCCCAAAAAACAATTTGAAGGTAGTGACTTTTTACATCCTCAAAACTCCATTTAACTTCTTTGAAAATGATGCGCTCCAGACGCATGGACACATCGCTAGGTGCAGATTGTCTCTTCTTAAAGACATCCCAATTGGGTCGGCCAAATCGGTCCCTCCGCATGTTCACCTCACCTTCTATCAACTTCAATTGGTGAACATGGTAATTTCCCTTCCATGCATCAATCCAATTGAAAGCCAGAGAAAATTGCTCAACGGAAATAAATGCTTTCTTGTGATCACTTGCATCTGCCATTTCCAATTGCTGAAAATTAATGGCGAGCAATGGAAAAGATGTCCAAATGGACACATCAACATTCTCATACGAAACAGGTACCGTTAATTCTTGCTTCAAAACCTCCAATGCCTTGGCAATGATCTCGTCACGATAAATCCAAACAACAGAAGAAAGCATGGTTAAAAGGAAAACAATAACGCCGAATAATAGCATCAACCAACGCAACCCTTTTCTTGCCTTTTCCTGCATGTAACGAAGTTAGACAAAGCTTCACGAAATGATTAAAAATGACTTGGGATTTGAACACAAAACAATGTTAATTATCTGCTTTGGTAACAGAGCGCCAGAGCAAGTTGACCATTAACCAACAAAACAAGCTACCTGTTGTCAAAACGGTCAAGAAAATTCCAAAAATCGATATGGGATCTACTGCGATGGGATAACTTTCAACAACGGCTCCTTCCATGGTAACCAGACCAAATGTAATCTGTAACCAACATATGAATAAGCCCAATGTCACGCCAATCACTGCGCCAATGGCGTTAATCAAAGCTCCTTGCAAAATAAAAATCCGTTTTACCAATTCTCTATTGGCTCCCATGGCTTGAAAAACGAACATGTCCTGGCGCTTTTCAATCATCATCATGGATAATGAGGCAACAATATTGAAGCAGGCTATCAACAATATGAAAAACAAGATGGCAAAGGTTGCCCACTTCTCAGACTGCGTTGTTTTATAAATCAACGCATTCTTTTCCAGTCTACTTACCAACTTTAATTCCTTTTGAGCCAGCATCTCACTCCATCTGTCTTGAAAATCCGCTATGTCTCCTTCATCCTTCAGAAACAATTCAACAGCGGTTACTGAATCTGGTTTCTCCAACAACTTCCTCGCGTTGTACAATGGAACAAAAACATATTTTACATCCAACTCTGCATTGGCTGAAAAAACACCAGCATTGTACACATCCATTGTCCTAAAGGCATCCTCTTTGTATCGGGAAAGTTTTCGTCCTGGAATAGGCGCTCGGATAGCATAGCGCTGCCCTAGACCTTCTTCAACCGCCATTCTCAACTCACCGCAAA
>CANGVU010000065.1 GCA_947457325.1 Flavobacteriales bacterium
ATGCAAGACTTCATAGACCAAGCAAGAAAAAATAGTGTGACACTTCTTGACAAAGGAAGGTGTCAATTTTGCGGTGCTGATTATTCAAGAGGGATTTTTGAATGTATGGAACATTACAATAATGGCCTCCAGCTTTTAGACTTCAATAACTCTGATCAACTTATATCAAGATTCTTAAGTGTTGACGCCCATGCTCTGCAACATCCAGAAATTCACGGACGGTGGAGCAATCACTTTCATCTAACAAGGATGAACTTAATTCTTGACAAAAAGCAAACATGGGATTACAAAAAATCACCCCTGTTAAGCGATTACTTGAACGCATACAAAATGAACAATCCGAATGAATTTCTTACTATCCCAAATCCTTACGAAAGAGGAAAAATAACTGCCAACGATTTGATAAAAGCGACAACGGCAAATGAGTGTGTTGAACTCATCAAACAATGGGCAGAAGAAGTATATCACTCATGGCAATCAAGCCATTCCATAGTCTCCAAAATTTCAGACGGTTTTTTGAGCGACTGCACCATTGGAAAAACGCAGGGAAGATAAATAAAGAACTAAAATGGACTTTAAAATACATACTACAGCGATTTACAACTGCTCTCTTGAAAGGGCTTTCAAGGCTCCCATTTTGTGCGACGTCACCAAAGTACACACGGGGTATGGCCTAATGCCCAGAGTTACTAAAACCACCCATGACCATGATTGGGGAAAGCCTGGATCCATCAAGCATGTACACGCCGCAAAATCATTGACATTCAAAGGAGGCGAGGTCGGCACTGATCAAATACTAGAGCGAATAGAAAACAAATATTGGAAACTGGAAGTTGGCAATTTCACCTCATGGATGCTCAATATTTGGAAGTTCACATTTGAGTGGACAACCTCCGAGATGGAAGAAAATAAAATACAAATCAACTATGACTATACCATACACGGCAAAGGGTTTGTATTCATTCCATTTCAATGGCTTTTTGCCCATGTTTTTTACACCCGATACATGAAGCAAGTGCTGGAAAATGTGCGAAAGATGGCAGAGGGAGAGGATCCGTTTCTTTATAAATAAGATATAATTAGGCAATGTATCATTTTAGTTTAATCATCTTTCAAATTCCATTCACAAAGCAGTGGAACTTAAGTTAGTTATCACATGCATAATGACATTATCAATGAAAGCTTAATTGCAAGAGAAATAGATCTGCATTCAATACTTAACTTTGAATTAAATTCCATTCAAATCCTGAAAACCTTAAAATTTATATTATCCACAAGTCATCTCGCCTTATTCTTTCTTTATCAGCACATTTCCTTGGGTCAGAGCGAAATGAAGCGTGTAAAAAAGTTGGGTGCGGATTTTGAATTTGTTATGCAGTTGTGCAATGATTCGGAATCCCGAGGTTGCTCCAATGCCCCTTGCTTGTCCATGAGGATCTATTCAACAAACCATGACTCCTTGATTGATCAGATTTTCATTTGCTCTGACTTTGATAGTCTATTCTCTGAGCAATTTCTGCAAATCGATGATTACAATTTCGATGGACACACAGATTTCAGAATTCGAACAAAAAAAACAACGACCCGCATTGAAAGAGCTATGGGCTGTACCGACTTTATTCATGATTACAACTACTACATGTTTGACCCTCTAAAAAATCGATTCTACCTGCATCTCATTAGTTCACTCAGACAAGTAAAAATCGACCGTTCCAAAAAAATGGTTGTTGGCACAAAATACAACGATGAAGATGCACCCTCCAACAGTGAAACACCTACTTCATACAAGTATAAATTGATTGGCGAAGGTCTGAAATACTGCACCATCGCTCCGCTAACCTATCCTGAACCCAACAAATACTTCGGTAATTTTGCACCTACCTATCGTATTCTAGACGGACGAGAATTGCGAACGATAAGTTATGCTGACACCTTGATTGCAAAACCCATCGTCAAGAATAAAAACGGTTTTACGTTTGTCAAAACAAGAAAAATACATCCTCCAAACATAGATATAGAGAATAATCCGAATATTGGCTACCGAAGCACTTACAGCATATACCGCTCCAGCGATGGACATTTGTTGACTGAAATCATTGGTGAATATGAAAGGATTTTTGACACACATTCCGATTCCATTTATGCGGAAGATTGCAACTTTGATGGTTTTCCAGATTTGGCCTTTAAAGATGAGGATAAGGAAACGTATACATCCATCTATTTCTTCAACACTGAAAAGCATTCATTCTTTGAATATCCTTTCATTAAAAATTTAGAAAAACTCTCCATTGACTTTAAAAACAAAATCATTACCGGAAAAAACACCGCACAAGCATTTGAAATAACCAAATATGGACAACTGCGTCAACCAAAGAAGAAAGTATGGAAGGCCTATACATTCATAGGTCCTACCTTAAGATACGTCAAGGTACAAACCGAAACCTTTACGCCAAAGAGAAATAGTAAGGTAAAAACCCAATATTACACCTATAACAACAACGCACTGACGCGCATTCGAAAAAGGGAGTTTTTTCGTTTTTCGGATAGCTTGTAAAGAAATTCCAATCCATCAAGCCTTGGAGTGTTATTGTAAAGCGGTTAACTTAGCACAATACATATTAACGTTAACGATGAAAACGAAAACTATTCTGCTGTTCACATTAGCCATTCTAACAATAACCGCCAATACAATTGCGCAAAATGTTCCCAGCTATATCCCTACCAACGGACTGGTTGGCTGGTGGCCGTTTAATGGCAATGCCAATGATGAGAGTGGGAATGGGAATGATGCAGTTATGCAAGGCAACGCTACTTTTACTTTAGACAGGTACTCCGATGCAAACAGTTCATATGCTGGCGACTTGACTAGTGGAGCAGATATTACATCTCTAAATAATTTCCCTTTTGGAAATAGCGAAAGAACAATTTCTCTCTGGTTTCAAAATAATGTGCCTTATCCTGGCGGTAATAGTCAATTGTTTTCATTTGGTGATAATAATTCTGGTGGTAGATTTGGATTATTTATGGATGGGTCATACATCGGAGTAGAGCATGTTAATGGTGGCCGAGTATGTACTTATACTCCTGATGGAAATTGGCACAATCTTGTTGTTACATATCCGATAAATGGGTCTGGGACAAACGACATATCAGTATATTTTGATGGAATAGGTCAGGCCTCTCAAAGTTTTAACCCTGTTAATTTGTTAAACACAGCTAATTCATCTATTCATTGGATTGGGGCATTAGGCTTTGCACCAGGTTGGCTTTATGCATTTTCTGGAAAAATTGATGACATCGCCATCTGGAACCGGGCCCTCACCCAACAAGAAGTAACCGCCCTTTACACCGCCTCCTCCACCAACAACAACGAAACTTCCAACACCACCGCCAACGTTCCTGGTGCCATCAGCTACCAAGCCGTGGCGCGTGATGCGCAAGGCATGCCTTTGGCGGATGCCAATTTGCAAGTGCAGTTCACGCTGATTGCAGATTCACTTTCTGGTGCTGCGGAATATGTAGAGACCCATACCCTATTTACAAACAGTTTGGGATTGTTTACCACGGCCTTTGGTGCAGGGACTCCTGTGAGCAACACCTTTGGGAACATCAATTGGACTGACGGCAATAAATTTGTCAATGTGCAAATCGATGCTGGAAATGGATGGATAGACATGGGTACGCAACAATTGCTCTCTACCCCCTACTCCATGCACAGCGCCACTTCCGGAACTATTAAAAATCCAGGATTGCCTGTATTTGCCGACAATGCCGCAGCAATTGCCGGTGGTTTGGTTGCGGGAGATATGTACCGAACGGCAAGCGGCGATTTGAAGATTGTGTATTGATTAATGCTCTTTTTAAACAACGCATTGGCAATAGCCTTGCGAAAGCGCTTCATTGAACTTCTTCCTTTGTCTTGTCGATTATCTATGGCCTTAATCATTGTTCCATGTGATAAAGTACTTCAACCGTCTATGTCAAGTAAGATTACCGCCACATTAGTGAAAATTACTAACGCGGTTGGTTTATGTAACAACGGCCAATTCATCCATCAAGCCCATCTCTTTGTCCGCTGTAAACAACACTGATCAGCACGCAAACCAATGCCAACAACAGAATTACAATCGGCTGTCCTTTAATTTTTCGGATTATCTTAGCCAGTAAAATTCCAATCATGGACATTCGCTGGGAGCAAAGATTTTCCAATTATTCAAAAGCAATGGATAAACTTCAAGAATCTGTTGAATACATTCAAAGTAGCCATTTGAATGAAAACACCGATGAAGTAGAAAAACTTGCTGTTTTGGATGAAATGGTTAAGGAAGGATTGATTCAAAGATTTAAATACACGCACGAACTTGCTTGGAAAGTAATGAAAGACTTTGCAGAGTACCAAGGTGCCACCAACATTTCAGGATCTAGAGATGCCATTCGTGAAGCATTGCAAATGAATTTGATTCATTCAGTGGAAGTCTGGATGGACATGATGCTTAGTAGAAATAAATCTCCGCATACCTACAATGAAGCGACTGCAAACGAAATATATTCAAAAATTCTCAGCGAGTATTTTCCTGAATTAAAAAAATTCAGAATTACGATGGAAGAAAAGCAGCATGAAAATCGAATCTAAATCTTTGAATCATGCAGTTATTAAAAGATGATTCTTTTGGGCTAAAGTCAACAGATCTTGAACGCATTTGCAAAACCTTTTCAAATTTCGCAGAAATCGAAAAGGCTGTAATTTTTGGATCTCGCGCAAAGGGCAACCAAAAACCCTACTCTGACATCGACATCGCATTGTATGGAAAATCCATTGATCTAACGGTACAGAATAAAATAGAAAATCAATTGGACGACTTGCTTCTGCCTTACAAATTTGATGTCTGTGTTTTTGAAAAATTAGACAACCAAGATTTAATTAACCACATCGAAAGATTAGGAATTAACTTGTATTTGCGTAGTTAGTTTTGCATCTGTTTCCAACTTGCAGCGGGGATAGTCAAATTCATTTCAACAAACATTCTCCATTCAAATAACCAATGAACACCTTCCCAACTTTATCCACCAGCAGACTAAACCTTAGATTGATTCAAAAAAGCGATATTCCTTCGCTAATAAAATATTGCAACAATAAAAAGATTGGCGACCAAATCATCAATATCAAGATCTTGTTGTAGCTTCGAAATGATGATGAGGACATTGTTTTTCTCCAATAACGTTATCCAATCTTGGTACACATCATGCTTGCGTCTTCTCTTTTCGATTTCATTTTTTTTGGTTTGCTTTTCATCCTTTGCTCAACCCGGTGATCGCTACTATGAACATCGACTAAAAGATTTTCAGAGCATTCAAGATTCCATTCGTCAACATCCCAACGATCCTGTTTTCAAATGGGCGCGAATTCAAATGCTCTTTCATCCTTTTTTCGACTTGCACACCCCCCCTACTGACAAGCTGGAAGATTATGCGATCCGGTACATGGATGTTTATCGGGAGTCTGAGTTAGATTCCATCACAGTGATGATGCGACAGCCCTGCGATATGTGTCCCAACGTTCCTGTTCGCATTTTTCATCCAGCCAAAGAAATGTTGCTTTTTTTGACAACGCATAAAAAGGAATTGCTCCAAGACCTTGATCATCTTATCCAGTATAGATACGAAATAATTGCACCATGGTATTTGGGATCGCATAACTCAGCAAATCTGGCTTCATTCCTTTTCAAGCGTGGTCAATTCCATTATGTCAGTGGACGAAAAGACCTGGCTATTGCGGATTATGTAAACGCTTTGGAAGCCAACCCCAACCAAGAGCTTAAGAGGCAATTACATACTTCTTTGGCCGCCTATTACTATTCCGCTGATCAAAGCCTGGGAGACAATGCAAAACAAGCGTTGAAATACATCGACCTATTTGACGAGAACGATACAAGGTATCCCAAGGAAAGAATCCAACTCTTGTTCTCCATGAACGACTCCGCCTTTGTGATTGATTACTTACAGGAAAGATCAGCCCATGCATTACAGAAATATCTTTATCTATTGAACGAAAGGGAATCTGAAAGCGATCCAGGTTATGAAGAAACAAAGGCATTTGACGATTACAAGAAATACGAAAAGCTGATTTTGGAATATTTGAAAAAGATCCAAACCCAAGTCAGTCATGAGGATGTCAAGAAACAACGGAATCAAATGATTGAAAAAGTGAAATGACAAAAGTATTCGCCGAAACACCCCGACTCATCCTCAGAGAAATTCTTCCTTCAGATGTTGATGGAATGTTTGAATTGGATTCAGACCCTGCAGTTCATCGATACTTGGGAAACAAAACAGTAACAAGCAAAGAAGAAATTATCCAAGTCATCCAATACATTCGACAACAATACACGGATCATGGCATTGGACGATGGGCCATCATCGATAAAAATTCCCAGGAATTCATGGGATGGACAGGTTTAAAATTTGTGACAGAGCCAACCAACAACCACCAGAACTACTATGATATCGGTTACCGCCTGATACCAAAATATTGGGGAAAAGGAATAGCAACAGAATCCGCGATGGCCTCTTTGGACTATGCATTCAAGGAGTTACAACTTAAAGAAGTCTACTCCGCTGCCAATATGGAAAATCTTGTGTCCAATAAAATTCTAAGAAGATTGGGAATGCAATTCATTGAAACTTTCTATTACCACGAAATAGCGTGCAATTGGTACAAAATAGGGATGCATGAATATCAGCGTTAGCCGCGAAGAGAACAATGCAAAAAAATCACCGCAACAATTGAATCGACCCCCGCAAATTGTGCAAGATTAGGATGCCTGCCAATGATGGTGAATCCGCATTGAGCACCCAATGGTAGATACCATCCTGCGCATCAACATCAGAGCTTTC
>CANGVU010000066.1 GCA_947457325.1 Flavobacteriales bacterium
AAAAAATAATTTTTTATGAGTATGACCCGCTTTCAGGCTTTGGCAGAATTGAATACTCGCCAGCCCAATCATGTACCAGCGCCAAGTGCAAAGGTTTCGGATTACTTTGGATCAAACGTATTCTCGCCATTCCGCATGAGAGAGTATTTAACCGATGATGTTTATGAGAAATTGATGGAGTGCATCAATATGGGCGTGCGCATTGATCGTAGTGTCGCAGATCATGTTGCTTCAGCAATGAAAGAATGGGCAATGAGCAAGGGGGCAACGCATTATACGCATTGGTTTCAGCCATTAACCGGAGCAACTGCTGAAAAGCATGATAGTTTTTTTAAACCTCTGGGTGATGGTCGTGCAATTGAAAAATTTGAAGGGACTATGTTGGTTCAGCAAGAACCAGATGCATCATCTTTCCCAAGTGGCGGAATCAGAAATACTTTTGAGGCCCGAGGTTATACATTGTGGGATCCATCTTCACCAGCCTTCATCGTAGGTAATACGCTTTGTATTCCAACCATTTTCATTTCATATACAGGACACGCTCTGGATTACAAGATGCCGATGATGAAAGCACTGCATGCCGTTGATCATGCTGCTACTGCTGTTTGTCAATATTTTGATAAAGAAGTAGTAAAAGTTAACACCACCTTAGGTTGGGAGCAGGAGTATTTTTTGATTGACGAGGCATTGCACAATGCGCGTCCTGATATCGCCATGACGGGTCGAGCCTTGTTTGGTGCACGTCCAGCAAAAGGACAGCAGTTGGAGGATCATTATTTTGGTTCAATTCCAGACCGAGTGATGGGATTCATGCAGGAATTTGAGAATGAATCACATTTATTGGGTATTCCAGTAACAACAAGACACAATGAAGTAGCGCCCAATCAATTTGAAGTAGCGCCAATGTTTGAAGAGGCTAATTTGGCCAATGATCACAATCAACTGTTGATGGATATTCTGGATAAAGTTGCTAGAAAACATCAGTTTAGAGTTTTGCTTCATGAGAAGCCATACGAAGGTGTCAATGGAAGCGGTAAGCATAACAATTGGGCTTTGAGTACCAACACAGGTGTGAATTTGTTGAAGCCAGGTAAAAATCCAAAAACCAATTTGCAGTTCCTTACCTTCTTTGTAAATACGGTAGCAGCTATTTTTGAGAATGCAGATGTACTTAGAGCAAGCATAGCATCTGTAGGTAACGATCACCGTTTGGGAGCAAATGAGGCGCCTCCAGCAATAATGAGCTGTTTCTTAGGTGAGCATTTGTCCGCCATGTTAGACGATCTAGAGAAGAATATTAAGGCTGGGAAAATGACTCCTCAAGATAAAATAGAGTTGAAGTTGAATATCGGGAAATTGCCACAAGTTTTGTTGGACAATACAGATAGAAATAGAACCTCTCCTTTTGCTTTTACTGGAAATAAATTTGAGTTCCGTGCCGTAGGTTCCAGCGCCAATTGTGCCAACGCTATGATTGTATTGAATACCATCGTCGCTAATAGGTTGTTACAATTTAGAAAAGATGTGGATGCTAGAATTTCCAAAGGAGATGACAAGGATGAGGCGATTCTAAAAGAATTACAGCGATTAATAAAAATGAGTAAGGCCATACGTTTTGAAGGAAATGGATACGGCGATGAGTGGGTGAAAGAGGCTAAGAAAAGAGGTTTATCAAACTTTACAGACACGCCAACAGCATTGGCAATCTGGAAGGATAAAAAAATCCAGAAAATGTTTCAGGATTTGAATGTGTTGACGCCAGAAGAAATTCATGCACGTTATGAGATTGAACTAGAGAACTACAGCAGAAGAAGGGACATTGAAGCTTCTTTAACGGCAAGCATTGCGATGTCCAATATTATTCCAGCGGCATTAAGATACCAAAGTGATTTATTGGACAACGTTCAGGGACTCAAGGCTGTTTTGTCAGCAAGTGAGTTTAAGGATGCTGCAGGTACTCAATTGTCATTAATCAAGGACATTAGTAAAGAAGTTAACGCATTAAAGAAAGGTGCAGATGCAATCAGAGCGGAGTTGCAAAAGGCCTATAGTCTTGATGCGGAGAAGCAAGCGAAATTATTGGCTAGCACAATCAAGCCATTAATGGATGCGGCAAGATCATCAGCCGATAAACTAGAATTGTTGGTAGAGGATGAGTCTTGGCCATTGCCAAAAATGAGTGAACTTTTATTCACCAACTAATCTCTCGTTGAAGGATTTTTATAAAATAGAGACTCATTTTGGGTCTCTATTTCTTTTTTGCTATATTCGCAACAATACAAACCGAAGGAATTAAAGAATTTACAACATGAAAAAATTATTGTTGGCTTTTGTTTTGGGATGTGCAATTACAACTGCATGGTCACAAAAAGAGTTGAAGAAGGCAAATTCATATTTTGCCACTCGTCAGTATTTGGAGGCCGCAGAGGAGTACAAGATTGCTGGACCAAAAATTAAAGACCTTACTATCAAAGCTCAATCTTATTTTAACGTAGGAGAGTGCTATAGAATGATGACGCGTTACAATGAAGCCATTGAGTGGTATGACAAGTCAGGACGAGCAATGTACGGTAAGACCAATCCTGAATTGCATTACAATTGGGGTTTGTGCTATCAAATGCAAGGAAAGTATGAAGAAGCTGTTGCTCAATTTAAGCGTTATCAAGAATGTGGTGGTGATCGAGAGAAAGGAAATCAGGCCATTAAATTGTCTCAAAATGCAGCTGATTTGAAGAATCAGAAGTCTAAAATTGAGGTTGAAATGGTTGGAGAAATCAGCAGTCCTGAATTTGATTTTGCAATGAATTATGGCGCGAAAAAAGGTAAGGATGGAGATGTGTTCATATTGTCCTCATCAAGGAAGTCTTCAGCTGGAAGTGGATCAGACCCAAAAACGGGAGAAGATTTCATGGACTTGTTTACAGTTACACGTGATCCCAAAGGAAAGTTCGGAACGCCACAACCTTTGGGCAATGTGATCAACACCAACAACAATGAAGGTCCTATCAGTTACACCAAAGATTTTGGAGAGATGTACTTCACATTTTGCCAATATGAGTCAGGAGAGTATCACCCATGTGAGATTAGGATGTCTAAAGTCATGAATGATAAATTTGAGGTTCCTATCAAGGTGGTGTTTGATAAGACCAATGGTGATAGTGTTGTTTTTGGTCACCCTTGTTTGACACCAGACAATGAACATTTGATTTTCGCATCTAATCTGCAAGGAGGAAAGGGAGGAATGGATTTGTGGTACAGCAGCTATGATAAAAAGAATGATCAATGGGGAGCTCCTAAGAATTTGGGCAATTTGAATACATCAGGCGATGAAATGTTCCCATGGATGGAGGATAATACTTTATATTTTTCATCCAATGCAATCCCCGGATTGGGCGGCTTTGATATTTTCAAAGCCAACAAAGGAGAAGACATGAGCTTTTCTGCAACAACAAATTTGGGTCATCCCATCAATTCATCATCTGATGATTTTTCTTTGATTATTGATAGAAGTGCTAAGAAGTTGTACAATGTTGAATTTGCTGGCTTCTTTACTTCTAATCGCCCAGGGGGTAAAGGCAAGGATGATATATACCAATTCAAGGATGTGCCAGTGTTGTTTACGATGCAAGGTTTTGTGTATGATGATAAGACTGGAAACCCTGTGGAAGGAGCAAGCGTTGTGGTCAAGAGCACTGACGGATCAGAGTACAAATTATCTACTGATAAATCTGGAGCTTTTAATTTGGATAACACCCAAGTACTTGCTGATAACACCTATATGGTTGATGTAGACAAAAAGGACTATATCGGTATTCAAGGTGACCGCTTTTCAACTAGGAATCTAAAGGAGAATACAAACTTTGCGAAGGAGTATTTTATTCAGCCAATTGAAAAAGATGTTGAGTATCACATGCCTTTGGTTCAGTATCCTTATAACAAAACAGAATTGTTGGTTAATGAAACAGTGAATTCTCAAGATTCTTTGAATTATTTATTTGATTTATTGGCTAAAAATAAAACTTGGAAGATTCAGCTGGAGGCCCACACAGATGCACGTGGTAGCGTTGAAGCCAATCAAACCTTGTCTGATGGCCGTGCAAAAACTTGTTATGATTATTTGGTCGGAAAAGGAATTGATGGGCGCAGAATTGTCCCTGTAGGAAAGGGAGAGTCTCAACCAATCACATTGAAGAAAGATCAAGGGAATTTTAAAGGCGGTGATATTTTAACTGAGGAATACATCGCTAAGTTGTCAACCAATGAAGAAAAAGAATTGGCTCATCAGCTAAATCGCAGAACTGTTTTCCGCATTTTGGCAACGGATTTTGATCCTAGCAAACCAGATTCAGCACCTGCACCCTCTCCAGCACCGGGTAAGCCTGGAGCCAAGCCAAATGGTGCTAAGCCAGGAACAAAAAAGCCATAATGTTCATGACTTCATTTAAGTTTTAGAGCATTAGCGATCAATAAATATTACTTTTGCAGCGGGTTAATCCCGCTGCTTTTTTTTAATTCTATGAGTGATTCACAACGATACCAACAAAGGGGCGTTTCAGCAAAAAAAGAAGATGTGCATGAAGCCATCGCTAAAGTTGATAAAGGACTTTTTCCAAAGGCGTTTTGTAAAATCGTTCCAGATTTTTTAACCGGAGATGAAGATTATGCTCTGGTCATGCATGCCGATGGGGCTGGTACAAAATCATCATTGGCCTATATGTATTGGAAGGAAACTGGTGACATTTCTGTTTGGAAGGGGATTGCCCAAGATGCCGTTGTTATGAATTTGGATGATTTACTTTGTGTTGGAGTTACCGATAATATTCTATTGAGTTCAACAATCGGAAGAAACAAAGGCCTTATTCCTGGAGAGGTTATTAGAGCCATTATAGAGGGTACAGAAGAGTTAGTTCAAGAGTTGAAAGAAAATGGTATTGGAATAAAAACTACAGGCGGAGAAACTGCAGATGTTGGAGATTTGGTGAGGACGATAATTGTTGATAGCACTGTTGTAGCCAGAATTAAAAGATCAGAGGTGATAGACAATGCTAACATTGCTGCAGGACAAGTCATAGTTGCTTTCGCTTCAGATGGTCAAGCTTCCTATGAGAATGAGTACAATGGGGGAATGGGAAGCAATGGTCTTACATCAGCAAGACATGACGTCTTTACAAAAGATTATGCCTCGAAATATCCTGAGTCCTTTGACTCGAATATACCCATTGAATATGTTTTTTCAGGCAGTCAAGAACTAACCAGTTCGGTTGATGGAGTTCCTCTGGATGCAGGGAAGTTGGTACTGTCTCCGACCAGAACATATGCACCTTTGGTGAAGAAGATTTTAGATTGGAATAGAGGGGCTGTCAAAGGCATGGTGCATTGCAGCGGTGGAGGACAAACCAAAGTCTTGCATTTCATAGAAAATGTGCATGTAATCAAAGATCAGCTAATGCCTATTCCGGTATTGTTCAATTTGATTCAACGTGAAAGTGGCACAAATTGGAAAGAGATGTATCGTGTTTTTAACATGGGGCATCGACTTGAGATTTATACTGATGAAACCAACGCCTCTAAAATGATAGAGATTGCGGGTTCAATGAATATACATGCGCAAATCATTGGGCGAGTGGAGGATAGTCAATCGAAAAAGTTGACTATTGTTTCAGATAAAGGCACATTTGAATACAACGATTGATGATAGATTTGTTACAACGCCTGTTGGCCATAGAAGACCGATACGTAGAGGTTTCTAAGCTGATTACAGACCCCTCTGTGATTTCAGACATGAAGCGATATCCTTCTTTAATGAAGGAGTATAAAGATTTGGAAAAAATTGTTGAGAAAGGGAGGTTGTATAAAAAGTCAAAAGATGACTTTCAAGGAGCCAAAGAGATCTTGTATAGTCAGGAAGATGCAGCACTGAAAGAGTTAGCGCAGATGGAGTATGATGAGTTGGAACCATTGATAGAATCTTTGGAGAATGAGATTAAGGTCATGCTGATTCCGAAAGATCCGGAAGATGAGCGAAATTGCGTTGTGGAGATTAGAGGTGGCACAGGAGGAGATGAAGCTGCCATATTTGCGGGTGATCTCTTTAAAATGTATACGCGTTATGTTGCCAATAAGGGTTGGAAGTATGAAGTTCTCAGCTTAAGTGAAGGCACTGCTGGAGGATTCAAAGAGGTTGTTTTTGAAGTTCAGGGTGTCGATGTTTATGGCACTATGAAGTTTGAAAGTGGCGTGCATCGTGTCCAACGTGTTCCGGAGACGGAGGCGCAGGGCCGTGTGCATACATCTGCAGCCACTGTTGCAGTTATGCCTGAGGCTGAAGAATTTGATGTTGTCATTAATCCTGCAGATATCCATCGGGATACGTATCGTGCCAGTGGTGCGGGGGGGCAGCACGTAAATAAGACAGAGTCAGCGGTTCGTTTAACGCACGCACCTACAGGTGTTATTGTTGCCTGCCAGGAGGGTCGCTCCCAGCATGAGAATCAGGAAAAGGCAATGCAAATGTTGCGTACTAAGATATTTGAGGCCGAAGTGAATCGCAGACACGAAGAACGTTCAAAAATGCGGAAGTCTCTTGTGAGCACAGGTGACCGTTCTGCCAAGATAAGAACTTACAATTTCCCTCAGGGGCGAATGACAGATCATCGCATTAATTTAACGCTTTATAATTTGGATGCCGTTATGAACGGTGAGATTGAAGACATAATAGAAGCCCTACAAGTAGCAGAAAACGCAGAGAAGTTATTGGCAGGTAACAACGATTAATTATGAACCGGAATGAATTGGCCGCGATTATTCAAGAAAGAAAATCGCTATTGTG
>CANGVU010000067.1 GCA_947457325.1 Flavobacteriales bacterium
CTTGATTGCCAATTTTCACTGATTTAATTTCCTTACTATCCTCTTTCACTTTGACTTTAAAAACAAAAGCATTCCCCACCAATTTCTCCTTGTCTTACAACACATCCCAAATTATCACTTTACTTCCTTGTTTGATATTCAATCCTGCATCTCCGCTCAATCCCATTTTAAGTGAATTCCATGTTTTGCCATTGTCCTCACTCAGAAATAGATTGATCTCTACTGGCTGTGCGCAAGACAATTCATAAGTTATAACAATTTTCTGCCCTTCCTGTGTGGCTTTAACATTGCGAACAGTTTGTGCTTGCAGTGTAAAACTCAAGACAATGAACGTAAACAAAAGACCTAAATATTTGATCAATTGCCCCATCCCAATGTTCCGATTTTAGATTGCACCAAACCTCCCATCAAAAGCTGTGGGGTTTGGATTTTGTTCATGCGTGTTGCCTCCAAGGCTACCTGCTCTGTTACCTCGTTCATGGTTGCTTGGTAGCTCTGCGTTCCCTTGCTCTCCTTGAGCGATTTTAATAAATAATAGGTGAACAATCCATGTTGCTTCTCTTTAAACACAGCGCTACTCTCCTGCCCCGAACTGGATGACATGACAACCAAGTTAGAAGGCACATTGCTCACACTGGCTTTTACCTTTACTCCTTTCATGGCCACCAACTCTTTGTTTCGGGCTCCTCCACTGAAACATGCGTCCAATATCACCGTGCATTTCTTTGTGGGATGCTGTGCCAGTTGACTGTACAATTGATTCAAAGAATACCCATTGCTTACTTGCGCTCCGCTCACATCCACAGGAATCAAATAGGGATCCTTGGTGGTTTCTTCCGGCAATCCATGTCCGCTGTAATAAAACATGATCTCTGCCTCTCCTTTCCCCAATTCCGCATAGCGCAATAACTTGGCGATCTCTTGAGACATTTGTCCTTTGGTGGCATCCTTGATGACCACAATATTCTGCTTGGCAAATCCCAAAGTACGCTCCACATATTGCGCCATTACCTCCGCGTCATTTCGTGCAAACGCCACGTTTACTTCTTGGTCCAATCCTGTCTGATACTTGGCATAATCCTCATTGCCGATAATCAAGGCATAGCGCTTTGGACCAAATGCTATACCCTCCGGAATATCCTTGTCCACATCACTGCGCAATGAAGCTTCTTGGATGGATTTTGGACTGTCCTTCTTTCCTTCCACTACCATCCGTTGAGCAGCCAAATTCTGTTGCAAGGCAAATTTCCCTTTCCACGGCAGCGCATACTTGTTGTAGGACTCTGTAATCTTTGCCTCCAAGGACAACTCACTGCCCACATATTTTTTATTCATGGCCAACTCATACTCCAAACTTTTTACTTCACCGGGTGACAAGCGTTCGATATTGGTATACTCCTCTCCATTCATGAAGAAGGTGTTCTCTGGCAAGGGAAGTTGTATTTTAACATCACTCGCCTCTCCTTGTCCGGTATTCTGAACCAACAATTGCAGAATAAAAGGCTTACCCAATTCCAGTGTAGAACTTCCGTCCGCAGAAGCCAAGGTGTAATCTACCACTTTGATATTGGGTGCTACAAAAGCAGCGGTTTGCAATTCAATCTGCACTTTATCCGCATTGAATCCATTGGGCTCTTCGATTTCCAATTCCAAAACCACTTTCCCATCCACGGTGTTCATGGCTGATTGTATTTCAATACTTCCTTTGACTTCCTGCTTGGTTGGTACTTTCGTCACAGGCGTGCTGGGCGCAAACTTCACACCTTGAATGGATCCTGTCCCTGTCAACTTGGCTTGAAGATTCAATCCTTCCCCTTGTCCATCATTGCGCAGGGTAAAGCGCAGGGTACATTTCTCATTGGCGTTGATGATGCCATTGCCATCTTCATCTTCAAAGGAAATGTCATTGGCATCCAAGCTGAGCATGGGTGGAATGACCTTCTTCGTAATGTTGAAACTGTAGGTGGGCGAGATGGCTTCGGTCTGGGCGCTGAGTCCTTTCATGGCCATCATCAAAAAACATAAGAAAATTATCTTTTTCATATTACAAAGTTACACTAATTTGGTGAAATGAAAATGCCCCTGCTGCTCAGCTTGCTTTTGTATACTACGACAATTTTTGCCCAACAAAAACAAAAAATCAATGGCGCCTATTCCATGGTGCTGCCCCGGCATCTTTCCATGGAACAGGCCGAACAAAAATGCATCGAGCAAGCCCGCCTGCAGGCCCTGGGCAATGCCTTCGGCTACCGGGTGTCTGAAGTTACCGTGAACCGCGTCAAAGAATCCAATCGCGCAATGCAAGAAGATTTTCAAACCATCGCCCAAACACAGGTGCAAGGGGAATGGATCAGCGATACCGAGCCGCCCAAAGTGCAATGGTCCTGCAACAACAACCAACTGTCCATTTCCGCTCAAGTGATGGGTGAAGCCCTCGGATTTCCTGATGGTGGAAAATTGCAGTGGTCGCTCAATACCTGCGCCTACGCCGATTGCGCCAACCCCAATTCCCAATTCAAAAATGGCAACAATCTTTACCTGCAACTCCAAGCCTCTGAATCCGGTTTCGTCAATGTGTACTATTGGGACCACAACGCCCACGAGATGTTGCGCCTCTTCCCCGGTGCACAGCACAACGAAATGAAAGGCGTTAAAATCAAAGCCGATCAATCGTATACCCTTTTCCACCAACCCTCACCCTTTTCTGATCATCCGCAAATGCTCGATCTTCAGTTGACCATCAGCAATGACAAAGACAACACACAAACCGATGAAATCATTGTCATTTATAGCAAAAAAGAAATCCAAAAACCCTTGCTACAAATGAAAGATGGTCTGTATTCCACCGACGAAAAATCCTTTCTCCAATGGAAATCCAACATCTACTCCAAAGACAACTTGGTGGATGTGCAGATGATTCCGGTGACGATTGTGCGGTGATTTCAAATCAAAACGTGGAGATTGTATCGTTGAAAAAGGGCGAATTGAATCATCCATCATGAGCCAATCAAATCGTGAAAAGGGCGAATTGAATCGTTAATTATGAGCCAATCAAATCGTGAAAAAGGCGAATTAAATCGTTATTCATGAGCCAATCAAATCGTGAAAATGGCGAATTAAATCGTTATTCATGAGCCAATCAAATCGTGAAAAAAGGGCGAATTTCCATTCGCCCCTACATACAATTTTCAATTTCTTATCCCTTCAATCCTTCATCTCATCATCCCTTCATCACCTCATCCCTTCCTCTCCTTCGGGACCAACATCAACAAGGCGAATCCCAAAATGAAAAAGACCACCAAGGCCAAGATGCTGGCGCGCATGGTGCCAAAGGTGCCTTCCAAAAAGCCGAACGAAAACAATCCGATGATGAGTCCCAATTTCTCTGTCACATCGTAAAAACTGAAATACGATGCGGTGTCATCGGTCTGGGGTAGAAATTTTGAATACGTGCTTCGCGCCAAACTTTGTGTGCCGCCCATGATGAACCCAATCACACCAGCAGCGATGTAAAATGTGACCACTTCCTTAACGCCATAATAGGCATAAACACACACGCCGACCCATACCAACAAGGCCAACATCAACATGGGAACATTGCCCATCTTCTTGGATCCCCATGAAAACAACATGGCGCCGGGAACAGCAATCAATTGAACCAATACAATGGCCACTATCAACTGTCCCGAATCCAAATTGATCTCCTTTTCACCAAAGAAAGCCGCCATCTGCATGATGGTTTGTATCCCCATCGAGAAAACAAAAAACGCCACCAAATACCGCTTTAGCGATGTCATTTCTTTCATCTGCTTCCAAACATTGCGCAACTCATTGAAGCCCTTCTTCCATGATGCACCAGCGTCATTGACCTGCACCACTTCTTCCTTCAAATGATAAAAAGTGATTTGCGCAAAACCGGCCCACCAAATGCCCACACTCACAAAACTCCATCGGGCACTCATGCCAAAACCTTTGATGGCGATGAGGTTCATGATCAACAAACTCACGCTGCCGATGTAACCCATGGCATAGGCGCGCGCACTAACCTTGTCTTGTTCGTCCTTGTCTGCAATCTGCGGCAGAAAAGAATTGGCAAAGGCATAAGAACACCAAAAGCCAATGCAGGCCAACATGATGCTGATGAACGACAACTCCAAATGGGCAGGATCAAAGAAGTACAAAGAGGCACAAGATGCCGCTCCGATGTAACAGAAGATCTGCAAGAAACGCTTGCGCAAATGGTAGTAATCCGCAATTCCTGAAAGCATGGGAACCAAGACACTCACTACAGCCAAAGAAAAAGCCAAGGCATAGGATAAGGCTTCTGTGTTTTTAAGGGTAAAGCCAAAGAGTTGTACGCGGTCATCGATGATCTCACCCTGCGCATTGCGCACCGACGTTACCGCCCCATAAAAGATGGGAAAAATGGCCGAGCTGATGACCAAATTATAGGTCGAATTGGCCCAGTCATACATGCCCCAGGCATTTTGAATTTTCTTACGTGGATTCATAGGGGAAATGTAATCATTTAACCTATGTCTATCTTACTTTTGTCCAAAGAAAATTTGCACATGACACCGTCATTTGACATCATCATAGTAGGAGGAGGAATAGTAGGCGCTGCTACCTTTTACAAAATGCAACGCCGCTTTCCCAAATTTGACATTTTGTTGATTGAGAAAGAAAACCGCTTGGCCGATCACCAAACCGGCAACAACAGCGGCGTGATCCACAGTGGTATTTATTACAAACCCGGATCACAAAAAGCCATTAACTGCGCCAACGGTAGAAGAGAGTTGGTTGAGTTTGCCAAAAAATACAACGTACCCCATGATGTTTGTGGGAAATTGATTGCAGCTACAGACCAATCTGAATTGCCTTTCTTAGAGAAAATATACCAGCACGGCATCGCCAATGGTATAGAAACCATTCGAAGAGTGAATCCGAATGAGATGAGAGAAATTGAGCCCCATGTTAGAGCTATTGATGGTATACATGTGGGTTGCACAGGAATCATTGATTTCAGAAGAGCCACAGAGGTGATGTGCGATTTGGGGGTTGGCATGAACAACAACAGCAAGGTTAACTTAGGTGAAGAAGTTTTAAGCTTTGAGCGTGATGGACTAGATACCAAAGTCAAATCCAATAAGGGTGAATACAGCTGCAGGTACCTGATTGTTTGCGGTGGTTTGCAAGCGGATCGATTGGCCAAAAAAGATGGTGTGGACTTGAAAGAAAAAGTAGTTGGTTTCCGCGGTGATTATTATGAATTGGCCGATCATGCCAAGCACAAGGTTAAACACTTGATCTATCCTGTTCCCAATCCGGAATTCCCCTTCCTAGGTGTGCACTTTACGCGCATGACTGACGGATCCATCGAGTGCGGACCCAATGCTGTTTTCACCTTCAAACGTGAAGGATATGGCAAGACGGATTTCAGCTTGCGCGATACCATTGACGCATTGTCTTACATTGGAACATGGCGCTTGTTCATGGGCAATATGAAATACGGGTTGGATGAATACAGAAGAGCATTTTCAAAAAGACTATTCTTGAAAACCTTGCAGCGCTTGATTCCTGATTTGACCATGGAGGACATCGTCCCTGGTCGTGCAGGCGTTAGAGCATTGCTATTGAGAGAAGATGGTGACACGCGTGACGACTTTAGAATTGAATACACTGATCACAGCATCCACGTATTGAACGCGCCTTCACCAGCAGCAACAGCTTCTTTGGCCATTGGAGACAATATTGTAGAAATGGCCGTGAAGCATTTTGGATTGATATAAAACACAACAATATGAATTTAGCAGATCAAATCAACGAGGATATCAAAACAGCCATGAAAGGCGGTGACAAGGAAAAACTAATGGCCTTGCGCGATATCAAATCCAAGATATTATTGGAAGCCACCAAAGATGGTTCTTCAGAAGTCACAGACGATAAAGTCATGTCTATCTTGACCAAACTCAACAAGCAACGCATGGAGAGTATTGAGATTTTCAAAACCCAAGGTCGCGAGGATTTGGTGGAAGAAGAACAAAAACAAGCAGCCGTGATTCAAGCCTATCTTCCTCAACCCATGAGTGCTGAGGAGTTGGAAAAAGCTGTGAAAGAAATCATCGCGCAAGTAGGTGCTACTGGCCCTGGTGACATGGGTAAAGTAATGGGCGTCGCTTCCAAATCATTGAGCGGAAAAGCAGATGGCAAAGCCATTAGCGAGATGGTCAAAGCTTGCTTGGCATCGTAAAATTATTTTGTACCGAATAACAAAATCCACGACTGACTGTTGTGGATTTTTTTTGTCTCCTCCTCCCGGGCAAATTGTAAGGCACTCTGCATTTCTTGGTATTTATCAGATGACAAGGACATCACTTCATCTAGCACCTTGTGTAAGGCAGATTCATCATGCGCAAAGTTCCATCCCCATCTTTTCTCATTCAAATTTTGCCATGGTGTTCCATTGGCCACAACAGTGGGCAATCCCATGAGCAAGGCCTCAGCGATAGCGTGACCATAATTCTCACCTCGTGTTGGCGCGAAGAAAAAATCACTTTGTTGCATCCACTCTGTAACCTGTGCTGGCGGCAAATCACCCAACCAAACCATCATCTTTTCAGGATGATCCTGAATGATTTTTTCGACCTGTGCTTGATAGCTTGCATTTGAGGCTGGGCCTATGATGGTTAAACTCGCCTCTTTTGATATGGGATGACTCACCCACCATTGCAATCCCTCCAAGACTCCTTTCTCTGGACTGAGTCGATTGACCATTAACCAACGGTTTTTTATTTGCCCCGATGGGGACTTGAACGGTGAAAA
>CANGVU010000068.1 GCA_947457325.1 Flavobacteriales bacterium
AAGATTTTATTTTTCCGCTTCCCAGTTGTTCGATGTTCCAGTAAGTGCGGTAAATCTGGTAATAGGTTAATGGGGTGTAATCGTTGTCTTTTAATGCAGTGAGAGATTTTTCCCAAATCTGAATGGCACTAGAAGGATCATTCAAATCTTCTTTGTACACCAATCCAGCCTTATAGTAACCTTCTTCCCTTCCCACAATAAGTGCATTCATCGCTTTATCATCTTTACAAGGCAATGTCAACCATAAATCATCAGCAGAGGCAATGCTTTTTTCCGCGCTATTGTCTGCACTTTCTGTTCCTTCAGCGGCTGAATTTGGCCGCTCATCTGGGATATCATTCATTTGCGCCAACTTGCTATTGAGGCGCCAATTGTCTTTTAAAGGCCTATCGTCCCAATAGGAAAGGAACTCCTCATATCCTTTGGTGCGTTGTTCTTTATTATAACACCAGAATCCTCCTGGGATGCTGTTTGCAAGGGCTTCTGCTTGTCTTTCCGCAGCCAATCTGGCTTCTTCTGCACGCTTGGCTTCTTCTTTGGCAATGAGAATTTCACGCACTTTTTTCATCTCATTCAGCTGCGCTGGAGGATCAAGGGCACAAATTCTGGTTAAGCTGTCGGCGTTTTCAATGGCATTGAGATAGGTGACCAACTCAGTAAGGCTTTTGGCTCTTCCTTTAACTTCTTCAATTCTGGGATGCTTGGGATCGATCAATTTTTGCGTGCTGTCATAGGCGCTTTGGGCGGAGACGTATTCTTGATCATCAAAATGTAGATCAGCCAAATTCAGGAATGATTTTCCTTTTTGCTTTTTATTTTTTTTACTGGAACGAATGGACTTATTGTACAACTTTTTAGCTTCCGCCTCATTGCCCTGTTCTTGTTCCATAAGGGCTAGGGTGAAGTAAATCTGGTCTTTGTAATCACTGTATTTGGTATTTTCCAACATTTCCAAAAGCTCCTGACGGGCAATCAGCGCGCTGGATCCATTTCGGATGGCATTGAGCGCCTTTTTCATTTTGGCTTGAAATTCCAGTTCTGGATTAGGCTTGGATTCTAGTGTTTTGAGGTATTGGTTTTGCGCACTGCTGTATTCTTCTAAGTGCTCATAAACCTGTCCTAAGACAAAATAAAGTCGTGCTTTTTCTTTTTTCTTTTTGGTAGCGGTTATGGCGCTGTTGAGCTGCTCTTTGGCCTTGTCCCATTTTTTGGTTTTGATGTAAAGCTCAGCCAAAGTAGAGTGGTAAAATATTTTTGTTTTGGGATCCAGGGCCGTTGGGTTCAATTCTTCTTTGGATAAAATCTGAATGGCCTTGCTATACTCTTCTTGGGTCATCAAACTGATGGAGAGCCAAGCGGCACCCATTGCAATGGCATTGGGATCCGTGTATTTTTTGTAAACAAACTGAAACAGTTTTTCAGCTACGTCATATTCTTTTTTGTAGTAATGGGCTTTTCCAAGAAGGATGTAATTCTCGTCAATCCACTTGTTGTAGTAAGGTTTTTTAATGCTCTTTTTTTGTTCGCCGGTGATGGTGTGTTTTTTAATCACCTTTTCTGTTTTGGCAATAACTCTTTCTAGGTCTTCCAGCGCAGTTTGCGCACCCTCAGGACTTCCCAATGCAATAACAGAAAGAATACTGTCAAAGTCTTCTATGGTGTTGGAGCGAATTTTTGTTTCCGCCTGCAACATGGCTTGATCGGCATTGAAGTGACCATTGTAATGCGCCGTGGTGTTGTGGTAGGCTCTGTAAGCAACGCCATCCTTTTTATTGGTGCAAGCCCAAAGTACCATCATCAAAAAGATGACGGTCAATGGATAGGCTATGTTTCTTTTGGTCATTAAAAATTGGATAAAACCCTAAAAGTCCAAATTTATTTCATTTTCCTGCTTTAATTTGTAGGAATTCTGATTTTTTCAATGAAAAGAGAACGCCGACCAAGAAGGAGAAAATTGCTCAAGAAACTGAAGTCTCGGTTTCGGCTAACCTTGCTCAATGAAAACACCTTCGAGGAGCGGTTCAGTTATTCTTTGACACCCATGAACGTCATTGTTATGTTTGGTGGTTTATTATTGGTGTTTGGTTTCATTATTTATCTTTTGGTTGCTTTTACTCCATTGAAAGTTTATTTGGTCCCCGGATATGTTGACATTGAGTACAGGGAACAAGCGCGAGATGCGCGAATTAAGGCGGATTCATTGAGCAGAGCTTTGAAGCAGAACCAAGCTTATTTGCAAAGTGTGCAAACCATTTTGGCGGGGGATATCGTTCGTCATGCTGTGGACACCTCTGAAATGAAGACTACCAAATTAGAGTGGACAGAGGCGGACTCATTGTTTGATACAGAGATGCGCAGTAAGAAATCCAAGCGACCGTTGGTTTTTTCTAGACAAGAGTTTGTGATTCCTTTGAAAGGTCAGGTGCTGAATAATAGAGGAGCAACGGAATATGGCGTAAACATTGGGTCTCCTATCGGTTCTCCCGTCTCTGGAGTATCGGATGGCAGGGTGTTGAGTTTGATGCCAATGGGCAAGCAATCTTACCAAATGGTATTGAGCCACGGCGATGGTTGGGTATCCGTTTATGGAAATTTGAATCAAGTTACTCACCGAGTTGGTGATTTGATTTTTGCAGGTGATTTATTGGGCAGTGTGGGTGTACCAACCAATGGTCAAAAGTTTCCTCATCTGCATTTTGAACTTTGGCATTCAGGACAACCTGTGAATGTTCTTTCTTTTATTGCGCCATGAAATTGAGTTATGTCCATCAGGGAAAGAACTGGGAGGCCGATTTTTCATCACCCCAAGACTTATCCATTCCGCTATCTGTAAATGGACCTAGAGCGTGGTACGTGGATTCCCCAGTGATTTCTCCAGTGATGGAGAACGGTTTTGTGGGCAGTATTGAACGGGGTGGAAAAGTGAATTTCTTCAATGTTTTTTTCAATCCTCATGGCCATGGAACCCATACAGAAACTTATGGACACATTGATCCAAAGCAATACCCCATTTCCAATTGGAAAGGTCCCTATTGTGCGCATGCTTTGTTGATTACAATAACGCCAGAAGTGGAAGGGCAGGACAGCATTGTGCGTTGGTCACAAATTCAAAAAGAAGTGGAGATACACATGCCTTTGGCGTTGATCATCAGGACTCTTCCCAATGGGAATGATAAAAAATCAAAGAATTACAGCAGCACCAATTTTCCATATTTGGAATCTAAAGTTGGCGAAGAATTAAATAGATTGGGGGTTTTGCATTTGTTGGTTGATCTCCCCAGTGTAGACAGAGAAGAGGATGGAGGAGCTTTAGCCTGTCACCATGCTTATTGGGGTTACCCAACCAATATCAGAACAGAAGCCACCATCTCAGAAATGATATATGTAGATAACGAAATTTTAGACGGTTTGTATTGTCTTTATTTACAACCTCCATCTTTTGCGATGGACGCAGCGCCTTCTCGTCCAGTTATTTACCCTACTCATTTGAAACAGTAGGAAAAACCAAATAAAAACGAGTTCCTATCTGATTTCTGCTTTTGCACAAAATCTGCCCATTCATTTTTTCCATCAATGCTTTTGCAGTAGCCAATCCAAGACCTGAACCTGTTTTCTTGGTAGTGAATTTGGGTTGAAAAAGTTGTCCCATCATATTTTCAGGAATGCCCTGACCGTTGTCTTGAATAACAACAAATACTTTTCCAAAATGCTGAGCTATTTTAATATCAATGTGCATATTGACCCCATCTTTTTTGGCTTGAATGGCATTGGTGATGAGGTTGGTAGCAATGCGGTGCAAGGCATTGTGATTGGCTGAAATGGACACATTTGGATTGTTGACAAAGACATCGATGGAGCAATCTTCATCTTTGTAAAAAGTGGTTAATGATTGGAAGAAAATCTCAGGGGATATTTTCTCCATTTCCAGAGTTTCAGTTCGCGCAAGTTGACTGAATGTATTGGCAATGTTGGCCAAGGCATCAATTTGTTCAGTCATGGTTTGAATAAAAACCAAAAGGTGCGATTGAAATTGCGCTTTGTCTTCATTGTCAAATTGCCTTTTCAAGTGCTGCACACGAAGCCGCATTGGAGTTAGCGGATTTTTAATGTCATGGGCAATTTGCTGCGCCATTTCGCGCCAGGCTCCTTCACGTTCTTTTTCGGCGAGTTGGTCGGCGCTGATTTTCAGAACAGAGAGCATTTTGTTGTATTCAACAACAAGGTTCCCAATCTCATCTTGGTATTCCCAATGGAGAGGTTCAAAATTTTGCGAGAGGTCGGTTGACTTCATGCGCTGTGCTATGGTTCGCAGAGATCGGGTGATGTATCGAGAAAGGATAAAGGCAATGACCGCCGCGATGAAGAAGAGAACAAGGTAGGATCCGGTCACACCCAGTAAAAAATCTTTTACATCTTTGGATTCTTCGTCAGCATTGGAATAGTCCATGGCAATGATGGCAATGGGATGTCCATCAATATCACTGAAAAGCCAATAGGCCAATGTGTAACCTTCATGTTTATACTCTTCAAAAAGAAGTTTTTTGTCATAACCGTTTTGAATGCTATTCAAAATGGGTTGTGGCACAATGGTCGGAATTTGAAGAGAATCAAGGTATGCGCTATTGTTGGAGATGAGGTATTCACCGCGCAGATCAAATAGCCCGATGAACATTTGATGCACGTCTGCCAACTCACAGATTTTATCAGCAAATTTAAAGGCCACACTATCTGGAGACATGTGACCACCTTCATGAATCAAGAAGTAATCGAGTGATGCGCGCACCGATTTCTCTTTTCGCTCCAATGCTTCTTGCTTAAAGGCTTTGTTTTGCTCTATGTCGCTGTAAATGGCCACGATACCAGTAACCAAAAATGCCAAGGCCAAGATGGCCAGCATGGATAAGTATATTCTTGTTCGTAATGTGAATCCCCAGAGCATGAGCTAAAGTAACACGAAAAGATTTAACCCGACCAATTCTCTCGGTCTAAACTTCGGTAATTGATCGCCTCTGCAATGTGGTGGGATTGTATTTTGGTTGATGCTTCAAGATCAGCAATGGTGCGCGCTACACGGATTATCCTATCGTAGGATCTGGCTGATAATTTGAGTCTTTCCATGGCTGTTTTAAGAATCGATTGACATGCTGGATCCAAAGCGGCGTATTTTTTCAGTTCTTGACTCTGTAAATTGGCATTGGGCATATTGCAGCGTTGTATCTGAATACAACGCGCGGCAATGACTTGATTGCGGATGCTTTCGGAACCCTCCACTTCTGCGTTTGCTGTTAGCTCATCAAAAGCAACGGGTGTTACCTCGACATGCAAATCGATTCTGTCCAGTAAAGGGCCACTGATTTTATTCAAATAACGCTGCACCACGCCAGGTGCACATACGCAATCCTTTTCAGGGTGGTTGTAGTAGCCACACGGACAAGGGTTCATGGAGGCAATGAGCATAAAACCAGCGGGAAAATCCACTGAGAACTTGCTGCGCGATATTGTGACAACGCGGTCTTCCAATGGTTGTCTTAATACTTCTAGCACCGTTCTTTTAAATTCAGGCAGTTCATCCAAGAACAAAACGCCATGGTGGGCCAAAGATATTTCGCCGGGTTGAGGAATACTTCCCCCACCCACGAGGGCGACGTCCGAGATGGTGTGGTGTGGGCTTCGAAAAGGGCGTTCAACAATCAACCCGTACTTGTTTCTGAGTTTGCCTGCAACACTGTGAATCTTGGTCGCCTCCAACGATTCCTGCATGGATAGTGGGGGAAGTATAGAGGGTAGTCTTTTGGCCAGCATGGTTTTTCCAGCACCGGGGGGGCCTATCAAAAGCAGATTGTGACCACCCGCTGCAGCAATCAAAAAGGCGCGCTTGACATTCATTTGCCCTTTGACATCTTTGAAGTCCAGTCGGTAACGGTTGATGGTGGTGGAGAGCAATTGCGTGAGGCTTGATTGCAGCGGAGTGATTTTCTTTTCGTTGTTGAAAAAGTCAACTACTTCTGTGAGTGTATTTACAGGTAAGACATCAATCCCATCCACGATAGCGGCTTCTTCGGCGTTGCAAGCAGGAAGGACAATACCCTTGAAACCTTCCTTTTTTGCCTGCAATGCCATAGGCAGAGCGCCCTTGATGGACCGCAAGGACCCATCCAAGGACAGCTCTCCCATGATGATATATTGATCCAGTTCATCAAACAGCATTTGTTCGGTGCCCGCCAACATCGCCAATGCCACAGGCAAGTCATAAGCAGCTCCTTCCTTCCTCAAGTCTGCAGGCGCCATGTTGATGGTAATGTTCCTCACAAGATTCTTGTACCCCAAATTACTCAACGCGGCCCTGATGCGCTGCATGGATTCCTTTACTGCAGTATCTGGCAACCCCACCATCATCAAGTGAGCACCGCGCTCTACTTGCACTTCGATGGTGATGGTATTGGCATCAATTCCAAAAACGGCACTTCCAAATGATTTGACAAACATGTCGCAAAGGGAAGTTGTTTTTTATGGCTACACAAGAAAAGGTTATGCGCATAGAAGCGCATCCCCTTTTGTTACAATGAGTTAATGTTTTTTATTCCTATAACTTTATGGAATAAATAGCTTGGTCACCCCTTGTAATCCATTCCTATGGTATTGTAAGATGTACATTCCTGTCGATATATCAATCGGCAATGCAATAGGCGATTG
>CANGVU010000069.1 GCA_947457325.1 Flavobacteriales bacterium
GGTGCAATGAATACTACTATGGACTTTGGTCAGACTTTGGCTGGCGGATTGTACATGGTTGAAATGGTTCAAAACGGTCAATTGAACACCATGAGAATGGTGGTTAACCGATAAGATCATTCTGATATCTGATAAAAGGGCGCCCAACGGGCGCCCTTTTTGTTATGTGAATTCCTCATAAATCCAAAAAAAGGATGTAGAAACTACATCCTTTTTTTATTAGTCACATTATCTGCTATAGCTGATGCAGCCATTCTAGGGCAGCTTCAGGACATTCCCATTGCCCCATGTGCCCTATGTTTTCTTCTATTCTCAAGGTGCAATTCGAGTTCAATTGATTGATCTCCTCGGAAATTTGAGCCAAGGTCACACTATTGTCTCTATCCCCAGCAAAGTAATGGGTGGCAATTTTGGATTGAAAGAGTATGGATAAGCCACAGGAACGATTCATCATGGCCTTTTGACAGGCAATGATATTGGACACATCAATCTGATTAGCCTCTTCAATTAATCGATCAATTTCATGGTACTTTTTCACTTTGAATCCGTCTGAAAACAAATGAGTAATCATGGTTCTGATGTACAATGCCGTGTTATCTTTTACCAAGTCAATGGCGCGTTGACGCTGTATTTTTTTCTCATTGTCATCAGCGCCTATCTTGGAATGAAACAAACCTATTTGGATAGGGCGTGCACCCGCTGCAATCAGGCTAGGAATAAGATATCCACCCATTGAATGTCCAATGATTTGATACGGTGCAGTGGTGTCCATTTCACGGAACAAAAGAGCCGCAATTTCTTCCATGGTTTCTGGACATGATGTGGTGATTTTCTCACCATGCCCGGGCAATGATAGAAATTGACCTTGAGGAAACTTTTCTCTACAAAAATCCCACATACTAGGAGATTCTAAGAATCCATGTATGAAATAGGTCTTCATTATACACTTCGTGCGATAACTTCTTCTATGGCTTCTGGCATTTTTGCCTTCAGTAGATTTTCGATTCCTCCTTTGAGTGTTGCGGTAGATGAGGGACAACCTGAACAAGCTCCACGCATGTTCACGTATACCTTTTTGTTGTCATATCCCACAAAATCGATGGCGCCTCCATCTTGTTCGACAGCAGGACGAACATACTCGTTGAGCAAATGAATGATTTCTTCGTCCCAAGGTGAAGGTGAAAATACCTCATTGGATGATGAGGGTAAATGGTCTTTCTGACCGGTAACATTTTTTTGGGTTTCTACATCTGCTCGGCTCATCAGATGAGCTGGGATTGTGCTAACGGCCACTTCATTGTCCATCAGCCATTCTCTGATGTATTCTCTTAACTGCATAACAATCATATCCCAATCTAGACTTTCGTCTCTGGTGACAGTAACATAATTGCTGCTGATGAAAACACCTTTAACAAAGGGGAAGTGGAACAATTCTTCCGCCAGAGCGGATGAACCTTTGGCTTCTTGTGTGTTTTTATATTCTACTTGTAGTCCGCCTGAGATGAGCAAACGATCTGCGACAAATTTCATCGTAGCAGGATTGGGTGTCATTTCAGCATAAACTGCTGTGGGAATTTTCTTTTTGTCCATGATGCAAAGTTAGCACACGTTTGCGTCAACAAGTTTTACCTTTGCGAAATGGAATCAATGATTATTCAATTTCAAGAGGAAATAAAGTGTGGAATACCTGCAGATTTGCCGAAGGCACCTGAATGGGATGGTGATATAAACCATGCACCACGAAGAAAAGAAATATTGAATGAAGCAGAAAGGAAATTGGCTTTGCGTAACGCTTTGCGTTATTTCCCCGAGGCTCTTCACGCGGCGCTATTACCTGAGTTTAGGGATGAGTTGAATCAATATGGTCGGATCTATATGCATCGATTTCGTCCACATGGAGAAATCAAAGCGCGTCCCATTGATTGGTATCCTTGTCGTTCAAAGCAAGCTGCTGCAATTATGCTTATGATTCAAAATAATTTGGACCCCGCAGTAGCACAGCATCCGCACGAGTTGATAACCTATGGAGGCAATGGAGCTGTTTTTCAGAATTGGGCCCAATACAGATTGGTGATGCAGTATTTGTCAGAAATGACGGATGAACAAACTTTGGTAATGTACAGTGGCCATCCGCTAGGACTATTTCCTTCGCATTCCGAAGCACCTAGAGTTGTTGTCACAAATGGAATGATGATACCCAATTACAGCAAACCAGACGATTGGGAGAAGTTTAATGCATTGGGTGTCACGCAGTATGGTCAAATGACAGCAGGATCTTACATGTACATTGGCCCGCAGGGAATAGTGCATGGAACAACCATTACTGTTATGAACGCTGCTAGAATGTTGCGCAAGGGAAGGGGAGATCATGGTGTTTATGACCTTCCAGGTAATGGGCTGTTGTTTGTAACCGCAGGATTGGGAGGAATGTCTGGAGCTCAACCAAAGGCGTCCAACATTGCAGGTTGTGTGAGCATTACTGCTGAAGTTAACCCCAAAGCAGCATACAAACGATTTGATCAAGGATGGGTTGATGTTATTGAAGAAGACGTTCAGGTAGTTGTATCCAAAGCCAAAGCTGATAAAGAGCAAGGTTTGGTAAGAAGCTATGCTTTTGTAGGAAATATCGTTGATCTCTGGGAAGAGTTATTGAAACAAGAGGTAAGCGTAGATTTGGGAAGTGATCAAACATCTTTGCACAATCCATGGGCGGGTGGCTATTATCCAGCAGGCTTTTCTTATGATGCAGCCAATGAAATGATGGCCAATGATCCGGAAAAATTCAAGCATGAAATACAAGTAACTTTGAAGCGGCATGCTGCAGCGATCAATGCCCACGCCGAAAGGGGAATGTATTTCTTTGACTATGGGAATGCATTTTTATTAGAGGCTTCCAGAGCCGGTGCAGAAGTACTGGCAACACCAGGTTCCAAGTTGTACAATAGAACAATTGATGGTTTGGCTTTTGCTTATCCAAGCTATGTTCAAGATATTCTAGGTCCCATGTGTTTTGATTATGGTTTTGGTCCATTTAGATGGGTGTGCTGTACAGCTAATCCCGATGATTTGGAGAAGACAGATCGTATTGCCGAAAGGGTTTTGCAATCATTGAAAGCCAATGCACCAAAAGAGATACAGCAGCAATTGGCAGATAATATCAGATGGATTCAAGAGGCAGGTAAGAATAGGATGGTAGTGGGCTCACAAGCCCGAATTTTGTATGCAGACGCTGAAGGTAGAATGGCCATTGCCCAAGCTTTTAACGATGCCATTGCAGCAGGTGAAATAGGGCCAGTTGTTTTGGGTCGCGATCACCACGATGTTAGCGGAACCGATTCTCCATTTAGAGAAACATCAAATATTTATGATGGCTCACGTTTTACTGCGGACATGGCAGTACAAAATTTTGTGGGTGATGCCTTTAGAGGTGCCACTTGGGTCAGTCTTCACAATGGTGGAGGAGTTGGATGGGGTGAAGTAATTAACGGAGGTTTTGGGATGCTTTTGGATGGTTCCACAGAAGCAAGTGTAAGGTTAAACCGAATGTTGCATTGGGATGTAAACAATGGTATTGCCCGAAGAAGTTGGGCTAGAAATGAAGAGGCCGTTTTTGCGATTAAACGTGCAATGGACAGAGAACCTTTGCTGAAAGTAACATTGCCAAACATAGTGGATGATGATTTGTTGAATGGATAATGAAAAAAGGAGCGAATTATCGCTCCTTTTTTTTGCTTAAATCTTTAAAGATCAGTATTAGTGTGATACTTGAACTTTTAATTGTTGAATTTGATCATTGTCTTTTAATTCAATGAAGTAAATGCCATTGGCCCATTGGCTGCAGTCCAAAGCTCTTTGATTGACTGTTGAAACGGCATTGTAAATCATTCTACCTTGGGTATCTCTAATGGTGATCAGCGTGTTGGATTGAACACCGCTCAAATTCAACGTTTGATTGGCTGGGTTGGGATAAGCCAGAGCAAAATTGTTTTTTGATTCAACAACATTCATGGCTTCACAATCCATGCGGTAAGTTGGAGATACCATAATTGTATTCATGTTGTAACCCATTGCATGAACATGGAACTGTACAGAGTCGCCGCAATTGAATGGTCCTGCCATGGCTGTGCCAGGATCCATCATGGTCATCATGCCTTCATCCACAGTATTGGTAACTGCATAGGGAGAAACATTTCCCATTTCCGTAAGGGCTATCATGACATAGAATTGTTGATTGTTTTCATCAGGTACCATTTGCATACCAACGATAGGGGAAACAACCTGGTAGGAACATGATCCATCATCGAAAATTGCATTTTGACTGTAGTTCAAGGCCTGTGGATCCATACAACCACCACAATAATACTCACAGTAGCCGTAATCACATGTAGCATTGGGATTGTAGTTGCACGCAGTTGGATCAGTGCATCCTGCAATTTCATTGATACCAATGTTTTCAATGTTGAAGCCCAAATATGCGCTTGTTGTAAAGCTGTAGTAGTTTCCTACTGAGTTGTTGGTTATTGAGATATCTACAGATTGTCCCGATGTGCCAGATGCATACAACATGTAACAATTGCTATTCATGCAGAATCCAGTATTGTAGGGATAGAAACCTTGTTGAGCTTGGGTTCCATCGTTGGCTGCCACATAGAAGAAAATATCACCAGTGGCATTGATGGTTTGCCAATTTTCTGAAGTACAACAAGTACCATTGTCAACGGTGGCTGCAGGATTGAAATTGATGGCAGTTGGATCCGTACAACCCAAGCAGGAGTAATCACAAATGCTGTATAAAAAACAATTGGCGTTGGGGTTATAATTGCAGGCGCTAGGGTCTGCGCAACCGATTACTTGGTTGTTGTCATAACTCCATGAGAAATTGTAATCTACTATATTGTTGTTGGTGTAAACGACAACCCCATTTCTTTTAATGATTAAAGAAAATGGCATACCCATCAAATCATTTGCGTGAAACGTAATACAGCTAGAGAAAGCGCAGAATCCGGAAGTCTCGACAGAGAAATCAGTAGACCCCACCATGTTACCATATCCATCAATGGCACTCCATGACACCATACCGCCAGCACTTACAGCAGTTACCTCAAAGTAGTTGTCCATGCAGCAACTTCCGTTATCTATGGTAGCGTTTTCATTGAAATTATATGCTTCTGGATTGGTACAGCCTTGACATGAGTAATCACACAAGCTATAATCAAAACAGTTGGCCAATGGATTAAAGTTGCATGCATTGGGGTCACTACAACCTGCTATAATATCGCCATTGTATATGGTGATGTGTATGGTAGAGATATCATCCCATTCTGATGCTGGATTCAAAGAATTACCGCTTGCAATAATATTTCCATTGCCATCTGTTACACTGTAATCAAAAGCCTCATAAACGTTGTTGTAGGCAGTAAAAGTTCCACAGCCTGGATTCATGCAGGTGTTGGCTGAGCCAATTCCTGATGAATAGTTGTTTTGACTGTAGAAATACCACCAAACGCTGCTGGGAAGATTGATGGACATCAAGTCACCGTAGCAGCATGTTCCATTGTCATAAATGGCAACGGGATTGAAATTTGTAGCTGTGCTATCCGTACAGCCCTGACAGCTGCTGTATTCGCATGATCCATCATTGCAAGTGGCTTCAGGATTAAAATTGCAAGCATTCGCATCGGTGCATCCGGATATCCCACCATTGTTGTGTTGGAAGGTGGTCCACCAGCCTTGTGCAACAAATTCAGTTTGCAAAGTTTGTCCATTGCTCACGACGTTGGCGGTAAAGGGATCGTCATCAATACCTTGAACATAAATGGTGTAGCACCCTGGGCCATAGCAAAAACCAGGGTTTGGATATCCAGTATAGTTATCACCGCTTGAAATGTATTGTCCCAAACCGTTGTACACAGAATAGGACATGCTATCATTAGATTCTACCAAAGCCCATTGACTGTAACAGCAAGAAAAATTGTCAATGGTGGCGTTAGGATTAAAGTTCACCGCATTGCTATCCATGCATCCATAACAATCATAGGTGCACGTGGCATAATCTCCGCAAGTTGCTGAAGGGCTATAATTACAGGCGCCGGGATCAGGACATCCTGATGTTCCGTTCCAACTGAAAAAGGCAATCACATAACCAGTGGAATCACTGTATTGGATGTCTAAGGGAACGATAGAGTCATTGACAGTAATAGAGATGTCATTCGGTCCGACCCATTGATTGGTACCAAAGCCATACAAATAGAAACATCCATCAGGCAGACAAAAATTACCATTGGTACCATAGATATCAGCAATGGTCATCCAATCGATGGCACCTGCGATGGACCATTGACCGCTATCAGAGGCCTGGAACTGAGCGGATGCACAAGGATTACTTTGAGCTATGGAAATCGTCGGTATCCAAGCGAACAGCATTAATGCTAAAATGACTTTTCTCATGTTTTTTAGTTTGTGCATAGATATAGCTCATAGGGTTAAACAAACCCAATGAAAAGTGTTAAAAGCTGCAGGGAAATGTTAATTAGGCGGGTAGTTGCGCCAAGATGGACTCGAAAATAACGCGTCCATCGGTATTGCTCAATTCAAAATCCGACGCTCTTTCTGGATGGGGCATCATTCCAAATACATTTTTTTTGGCATTGGTAACACC
>CANGVU010000070.1 GCA_947457325.1 Flavobacteriales bacterium
ACTGAAGCAAATAATGAGAAAATAAGTCCTATTTTTTTCATATTGCAATGGTAAGACTTTTCACACGAATTAGAAAACAAATTCCCCGCCAGATAGCTACATTTGCCTTGTGTTACAAACGCAATCATTAAAATACCAATACCCTTCTGGAAAACCTTTGGTTTTTCCAGATATCCATTTTCCGAATGAGCAACCCGCCCTAATTTTGGGTGAAAGTGGTTGTGGAAAAACTACTTTACTGCATCTTCTGGCAGGACTCAGAACGCCTTCAGAAGGAAATGTAATTTTAGGTCAAACCAATTTGTACTCTATTACAACTTCTGAAAGAGATACGTTTAGAGGAAAAAACATAGGCGTTGTATTTCAAACTTCACATTTTATTCCTTCATTGTCGGTTCTAGAGAACATCATGATGTCACTTTATCTCAATGGAAAAGTACAGGATGAAAACAAAGCCAAGGACTTTTTAAACCGGGTAAATCTATTCCATAAAGCCTTCCAACCCATAGGATCATTGAGCGTGGGAGAACAACAACGCATCGCTATTATAAGATCCATCATTCATGAACCGCAGTGGATTTTTGCCGATGAGCCAACCAGCGCTCTGGACAATAAAAACGCAGACCAAGTGATTTCTCTTTTCATGGAGATGACGCAAAAAGTAAATGCCCAATTGATTGTAGTCACACATGACAACCGTTGGGACAATGTGATCACCAATACAGTAAGATTATGAATTTGATCAAACTGGCATTAAAAAACATTAAGTACCAATGGCTGGACACCATGCTCAGCGTCATTTTATTGGCATTTGGTCTAGGTACTGTATCCATGCTCATCTTGGTTGAAAAACAAACAACTGAACAATTCAACAAAAACATCCAAGACATTGACATGGTCCTTGGAGCCAAAGGCAGTCCGCTTCAATTGATATTGGCCAACGTCTATCATGTAGATGCGCCTACTGGAAATATCAAGGTGGGCGATGCGCGAATGGTCACAGAAAATCCAACCATAGAAAGAGCCATCCCTCTGGCCTATGGAGACAATTTTGAACAATGGAGAATTGTAGGAACGGATCAAGGCTATCCCGATCATTATGAAATGAAATTGTCACAAGGACAAAATTTTCAATCCGATTATGAAGCCTGCATTGGAGCTGATGTAGCCAAGGCCACTGGTCTTAAATTGGGCGATCCCTTCCTCAGCACCCACGGACTGGATCAATCTGAAAACGATGAAGAGCACGCCCATCACCACAATTATACAGTTGTGGGCATTTACGAGCCCTCTGGAACGGTGATCGATAAACTTATTCTAACACCAGTATCAACGGTTTGGCATGCGCATGAAGACCAAGAAGTGGAAAAGCCAGCGGAACCTGATACAACATTGACAGTAGAGAAAATTGTTATTAAAAACAACCCTCCCACAATTCGGAAAGGGCCGTTGATGATGCTTCGCCCTGCCAAGGAAAGAAAAGCATCCCCCAATGACAACAAAGAAGTTACGGCATACCTTTTGAAGAAAAGAACGCCTATGGCTCAAATGATTCTACCTAACCTGATCAAAGAAACCAACATGCAGTTGGCACTTCCTGCCATTGAAATTAACCGACTTTCTGAAAATTTTGGTTTAGGAATGGACACCATAAAAGCCATTGCCTTTGTCATCATTGCCCTTTCCTTCATCAGCATTTTTATTTCATTGTTCAATGCATTGAGAAAAAGAAAAAAGGAAATTGCCATCATGAGAACAATGGGGGCAAGCAGAATCAAAGTATTTTGTTTGATTCAATTGGAGGGTATAATATTGGTCATCATTGGTGGTGCATTAGCATGGGGACTAAGCCGAATTGGTCTCAGCATTCTAAGCCAACAATTGAACAACAATTTTCACTACACCTTTAACATCAAAGACGGCTCACTGGAAGAGCTGTATTTGTTTTCAGCTGCAATTTTAGCAGGAATGATAGCCTGTTGGATTCCCGCATATCAAGCTTACAAAATGGACATTTCAAAAACTTTAAGCAATGAATAAAATTGGTTTCCTGGTTTCTTTTCTATTTCTCTTCTCTTGCGCATTCTCTGCCGATGAAGATCCCGTTTTTGTATTAAAAGCCAAACCATTACCTCCTGCTCAAAAATACTTTTTGCCTAAAAACATTGAACACTTCATGGGCGGTCCTGTGGAATTAACATGGAAAACATTAACCGATGTGGAATTCAAAGACATCTATGTCAAAGAACTAGACGCGTATTACTGGAAGCCAACATTTGGCGCAAGCATCAAAGCATTGGAGGGCAAAGAGGTGTATGTGACAGGTTACGTCATTCCCGTAGACTATGACGCCAACTTCTACGTCGTTTCCCGATACCCCTATGCCAATTGCTTCTTTTGTGGAGGTGGTGGTCCAGAGTCAGTGGTTGATTTGAGATTCACCGCCAAACACAGGGCTTACAAGACGGATGAAAGATTAACGTTCAAAGGCAAGCTCAAACTGAACGGTGATGATGTCTACCAAATGAATTACATCTTAGAAGGGGCTGTAGAATTCAAACCATAATCAACATTTATTACATTTGCACGGCAATTAATAAAAACAAATGGCAGCTACTACCGCAGACATCAGCAATGGAATGTGTTTCCGAATGGACACACACATCTACAAAGTAATTGAATTCTTACACGTGAAGCCAGGTAAAGGTCCTGCTTTTGTAAGAACCAAATTGCGCAACTTGAACAATGGTAAAATCATTGATCATACATTCAACTCAGGCGTTAAAATGGATACCGTTCGCATTGAAACCCGGGAGTACCAATACTTGTACAAGGATGATTCTTATAACTTCATGAACATGGACGATTATGAGCAAATCACCATTCCTGAAGCAATGATCAACGCTCCTGGCTTTTTAAAAGAAGGAATGAAGTGCATTGTAATGTTCAATGCTGAAGATGATCAACCCATGTCTTGCGATTTGCCTACTTTGGTTGAGTATGCCATCACCTACACTGAACCGGGAATCAAAGGAGATACTGCTACTAATGCCATGAAGCCTGCTACTTTGGATGTAGGAGTGGAAGTTAGAGTGCCTCTATTCATCAATGAAGGCGATTTAATTCGAGTAGATACCTCAACTGGTCAATACCATGACCGTGTAAAAAAATAATCCCAAGGCCGTCTATTTGACGGCCTTTTTTTTTGCATCTTAGCCCTCAGAAGAATTCATGCAACAAGGGCTCAAAGACAAAATCAAACAACGCGATTTCAAGCTGCAATCGCTTTTGGAAATTACCAAGGCCATCAATGCCGACGTGCACATTGATGAACTTTTGTCGTTGTATCAAACCATCCTCATAGAGCAACTGCTCATTGGCAAGACGCTATTGGTCTCTACACAAGACCATCAATTACAAACCCTGATGGTACATGGGTTTGAGAATCCTTCTCAATGGCATTCCATCATTCAAGAAAATGCCAAGAAGAACAAGCCCAAAATAGAAACCATCGCCGCCAATGGAACACAAGTAGTTATTGTGCCCATTGAAAAAGATGGAGATCCTATTGCATTTGTTATTCTTGGAGACAACGATGAAGAGGAGATTACTCTCAGTCCATCCATTAAGCACATGCGCTTTGTGCAAACACTCACAAGTGTGCTTATTGTGGCCATTCAAAACAAAAAACTGATTGCCGAAAACATTGCGCAAGCAGGATTAAAAAGAGAGTTGGAACTGGCAGCAGAAATGCAAAACATGCTTCTCCCCAAACACCTTCCCAAGACCAACACCCTGTTGGTTGATGCCTATTACAAGTCGCATGGGCAAGTGGGGGGTGATTACTATGACTTTCTTCAAATCAATGAGCATGAATGGATCTGTTGCATGGCAGATGTTTCTGGAAAAGGCGTTAGCGCTGCATTTTTAATGGCTGGTTTACAAGCCCAACTAAGAGGTTTGATAGAATCCTATGGTTGTGATTTGGAGAAAATAATTTCCGCACTCAACACCAAAGTTCTTGAATCCGCCCAAGGAGAAAAATTTGTCACTTTTTTCATTGGACATTACCATTCCAAAAACCGAGAATTCTCCTATATCAACTGCGGTCACAATCCTGGATTTATTTTTCATAACAACTCAAACACTTGGATGAACGCCCAAACCCCAGCATTGGGAATTATTGATTCATTTCTTGGGCTTAAAAAAAACACACTTCACCTCACCTCAGGCACACACATTTTGCTCTACACGGATGGCTTAGTGGAGGTAGAAAATGAAATGCTCCAACCTTTTGGTGAGATGGGAATCTCAGAAGCGTTTGAGCAATGGGGACATCAGTTTTCAAATGTGCAATTAATGGAAAAGGTGAATCATTATATAGGAAAAATGAAATTTATTGATGATATTGCCTTATTGCATATTTTGATAAATGAATCCTGAAGAAAAAATAGCGCTACTCGAAAATCAAATCCTCGAAGCCAAAGAAACGCAAGCCACCATTCAATTCATTGTCAGTTCCGTATTGTCTCAAAACACAATAAAAGATGTCCTCTGGCAAATCGTGCACAACTGCATCAGACACCTAGGATTTACAGATTGCGTAATTTACTTGTACCAAGAAAACGCCAACGCACTGATTCAATCTGCTGCATTGGAAAACAAAACCATTTCTTTCCAAGAAATAAACAACCCTATAAAGCTAAAAATTGGAGAAGGTATTGTTGGAAGTGTGGCGCAAACTAAAAAGGCTGCGGTTATAATGGACACTTCCATTGACCCAAGATACATCGTTGATGACGCAGCGCGTCTATCAGAAATTGCAGTGCCCATTGTGCTAGGTGACAAACTCATTGGGGTCATCGATAGTGAACATGCTGAAAAGAATTTTTATACCCAGCGACATCTAGAAATACTTTCTACCATCGCTTCCCTCTGCGCATTTAAAATTGACAGCCTGTACACAATGGAAAAAATGCATCGGGTGAATGCGCAATTGCGCATTGCACAAAAGATTGCACAAATGGGTTCTTGGGAATACCACATCGATACCGGAAAAATTCATTTTCACCAACGGGTAGAGGAAATGATGATTAAAGCAAAACCAGAACCTGGATTAACCTTTGATGACTTTGAAACCAACCTACACCCCTCCGATGCAAAGACTTTCAGAAACAATTGGAAACTCTTTTTGGAGCAAGATATCGCAGAGCCGGGGCACCTTCGCGTTTATCTGAATGGTTTCCAAAGGAATATTCTTTGGCGTATCGCAGACAAAAAATACATCGATTTCGACAAATCCGGAATCATTCCTGGTGTATTCTTAGACATCACAGATATCCGAAATCTTGAAAAAGAAAAAGATCATCTTGTACTTGAATTAACCAAAAGAAACCAAGCCCTTTCACAATTCAATAAGATTATTTCTCACAACTTGCGCGCCCCTGTGGCCAATATCATTGGCATATTGCAACTCTTGGAACATTTGGAGTCTGAAGATGAGGAGCGTCCCGCATTGCAAAAAGAGCTTGCGCATTTGGCCGCTGGCGTGGATGGAATCATCAAAGATCTAAATGGGGCCCTCAGCCACAATATTGAAATCAATGAGGCCAAATCCAAAATACTTTTTGAGGATATTATTCAGGCCAATATTGATCTTTTGTCTGCAGCCATAAAAGAAGTTAATCCCACCATCAGAATGAATTGCAAAGCAGAATACGCATTTGGTTTCCCAGCCTATCTCAACTCCATTTTTTACAACCTCTTAGCCAATGCGCTCAAGTATAGACAGCCAGATAGACCGCTCACCATTGAGGTTGTAACCCACACGGACATGAACCACGTTCACATTGTTTTCAAAGACAACGGAAGAGGAATCAATACTTCAAAATCCGATGATAAAATTTTTGGTCTTTATTCCAGATTTCACAAAGAAATAGAAGGCAAAGGGCTAGGTTTATTTATTACCAAACAACAAATAGAATTCATGGGTGGGGGCATATTTGCCGAAGGTAAAGAAAATGAAGGGTTAAGCGTTCACATTCAACTTCCAAAAATGTAAGGATTATGATCATCATCATAGACGACGATCCCATCAGCAGCAAAATAGCAGCGCTATCCATTAAAAAGGGAATTCCTAATAATCATTGTGTCATTTTTAATAATCCTGAAGTTGCATTAAATGACATCCGTGAACTCCAAATTGCTCAACCCCATCTAAACCCTCTTTTACTCATTGACATCAACATGCCTGAAATGAATGGCTGGGAGTTCATTGAAGCGCTCAACCTTCTTATTCCAGAGTCAGAAAACCGCTATTTAGGTATGATTCTATCATCATCTGTTGACCCCGCCGACATTGATAAAGCCAAGAATTATAAACGCATTGTTCAATTTCTAACCAAGCCATTTACAGTGGAAACAACGCAAATTCTCAAACAATTTCTTGCCTGATTTTTGTGTCTCGGAAAACCAAATAGGAAATGGCCACCCAAAAAGGAACTGCTATTTTATCCGAATCCAAAAAGTTATTCAAAAAACCATGGGCAAAGTAAGTTACCACTCCCAAAAACAACCCCAAAACGACAAGTTTTTCCTCATATTCACTGGTGTTTCCATA
>CANGVU010000071.1 GCA_947457325.1 Flavobacteriales bacterium
CTCGTCTTCAAGCTATCTCTCAAGCCGCAGCTGAAGCTGCTGCTGCAGAAGTAGTAGAAGAAGTTGTAGAAGAAGCCCCAGCGGCAGCAGAAACAGTTGAAACAACTGAAGAAGCTCCAGTAGCTGAAGCTCCATCAGAAGAGGCTCCTGCCGAAAATGCAGGTGAATAATCTTCATCAACCTATTAAAGCCGACCTTAGTGTCGGCTTTTTTTATTTTAACTAACATGGAAATCAAAGACCTTCACCCTCTGGGTAAAATCACCAAACTCCACGGATACAAGGGAGAGTTTACCATTTGGATCAACTCCTCCTCCCCATTTGATTATGTCGACTTGGAGTCTCTTTTCCTTTACCAAAAAGGACGCATTTCACCTTTCATTATCGAGGATTTGGGACGAAAAACCAATACGACTTTGCGGATGAAATTAGAAGGCATCAACAGTGAAGCGCAAGCATTGCCATGGGTCAAGGCGGAGATCTACATCAAACCTGAAGAGGTTAGTGAAACCGATCAAATGCGCGACAACATCCGCGGCTGGATTGGCTTCCGGGTGTTTACTGAAGACAAGGTTCCCATTGGTGTCTTAGCCGAAGTCAATGATTCTGGCGTCAATCCCATGATGGAAATTGACCGCGATGGACAGACCATCTACGTTCCGCTTCAACCCGCCTTTATTGCTGAAATCAAAGAAGAAGATCACCACATTTTCCTGAGCCTGCCTCCCGGACTGTTGGAACTTTACGAAAAATAAAGGCGATTAAAGCCTATCTTTGCGGCCGCTTAAAATCAATATTCTGTGTTAACGGTCAGCAACATTTCTCTGCGCTATGGAAAGCGCACCCTATTTGAAGAAGTCAATTTAAAATTTTCTTCAGGCAATTGTTATGGTGTCATCGGTGCCAATGGTGCCGGTAAATCTACCTTCCTAAAAATTTTAGCAGGAGAAATTGAAACCACCACGGGCAATGTATCCATGACGCCCGGTGAACGGATGAGCGTGTTAAAGCAGAACCACTTTGAGTTTGACGAAACGCCTGTATTGCAAACCGTACTTTTGGGCAATTCCAAATTGTGGGAAGTGATGCAAGCCAAAGATGCTGTTTACGCCAAACCAGATTTCAGTGAAGAAGATGGTTTAAAGGCCGCAGAGTTGGAGGTATTATTTGCAGAAATGGATGGATGGAATGCAGAGAGCGATGCCGCCAATATGTTGAGCGGATTGGGCATTCATGAGAGCAGCCACCACAAATTGGTTAAAGAATTGAGCGGTAAAGAAAAGGTTCGTGTATTGTTGGCGCAAGCATTGTTTGGCAATCCAGATATTCTGTTGCTCGATGAGCCCACCAATGACTTGGACGTGGATACCATCAATTGGTTGGAAAACTTCTTGGCCGATTTTCAGAATACCGTCATTGTGGTATCGCATGACCGTCACTTCTTGGATGCAGTATGTACCCACATTGTAGACATTGACTTTAGCAAAATACAATTGTACACCGGTAACTATACCTTCTGGTATGAGTCCAGCCAATTGGCCTTGAGACAGCGTTCTGATCAGAACAAGAAGATGGAAGACAAGCGCAAAGAGTTGCAAGAATTCGTTGAGCGTTTCTCTGCCAATGCTTCCAAATCACGACAAGCTACTTCTCGTAAAAAATTATTGGACAAATTGGTCATCGACCAAATTCAACCATCAACGCGCAAATACCCGGGCATCATCTTCCGTCCTGAAAGAGACTGCGGTGATCAAATTTTGCGTGTGGAGAATTTATCCAAGACCTCTCCCGAAGGTGCTTTGTTGTTCAAAAACATTGAGTTCACTTTGACCAAAGAAGATAAGGTTGCCATTTTATCCAAGGATCACTTGGCTATAACCACTTTCTTCGAAATCATCAATGGCCGCGAGACAGCTGATACTGGAGAATACAATTGGGGAAGTACCATTACCACAGCTTATCTTCCCAACAATAATTCTGAATACTTCAACAGCGACGACAACCTCATTGATTGGTTGCGCCAATACTCCAAAGACAAAGATGAAACCTATGTGCGCGGCTTTTTGGGTAAGATGTTATTCAGTGGTGAAGAGGTGATGAAAAAATGTACCGTGTTGAGTGGAGGTGAAAAAGTACGTTGCATGATATCACGCATGATGTTACAAAATGCCAATTGCTTGATGTTGGATGAGCCCACCAATCACTTGGACTTGGAAAGCATCACCGCCTTTAATAACGCCATGAAAGATTGGAAGCATGTTGCCATGTTCACCTCTCATGACCATACGTTTACAGAAACAGTAGCCAATCGCATTATCGAAATCACGCCCAAAGGAGTAATTGACAAGCGAATGAGCTACGATGAATATTTGGAAAATGAAGATGTAAAAGCTTTGCGTGCAAAAATGTACGCTTAGTTTTATGCATTAAAAGACAACAGCGTCATCCAGGCTTCTGTGATGTGATTCTGATCCAATAATGTTGCTGCATGTTGATGAAGCGCTCTTTCAAGCGCCTGACCATCTTTCTCATGTTCCAAGAAAATATCGGACAATTCCGTGAGCTTGTATTCGTTTACTTCTGTTTCATTGGGCATGGATTCAACATTGCCCAATTGGCCCAGATGATTACCTGTCAGCACCTTTGACAATCGGATATCGGCAGGAATTTGATCCACACCAATGCCCATTTTTTCCAATGGCTTGGCCACAGAGAACAAACCATCCTTGGCTCTGGAATACCAATCGCCGCCTAGTCTGGCCACTTGATCAATCTTGATAGGGTCAATTCTTCCGTTGTCATCCATTACACTTTCGTTGATGTGGATGCGCACCACTTCAGAAACAATCAAATTGCCAGCGCCACCTTCAGTTCCCAACTCTATCACTTCCTTGATAATGCATTCCAACTGCACCGGCGATTCCATTACACGTTGTGGTTTTACCACATCAGAAGCAATGGGTGTAAGTCCACTCTTCACAAATTCATTCACCCCTTGCGGATATTCAGTGCTGGAAAGACTCATTTGTTGCACCATATCAAAATTGACAATGTTAATCACACACTCCTTGTGCACCTTGGCATTTTCAAAAGTATGCTTGGTGGTGTTGTCCCTACCTCTCCGTGCAGGAGAAAAAATAGCAATCGGCGGATTGGCTGAAAAAACATTGAAAAAACTAAACGGAGAAAGATTGGGATTACCATCTGCATCTACCGTACTTACCAACGCAATGGGTCTTGGGGCAACAGCGCCCAACAAATAACCATGCACTTGCGCCACTTTCAGCGACTTGGGATCAACCGATAAAAAACTCATGACTTCAAATCTTTAGCGGCGTCCAATACTTTTTTCTTTAATTCTTCTTTGAATGCCACGATGCGCTTTAACAAAGCTTCATCATGTGCTCCAATGATTTGTGCAGCAAGAATACCTGCGTTTCGGCCGCCGTTCAAGGCTACTGTTGCCACAGGTACGCCGGCGGGCATTTGCAAAATGGATAAAACACTATCCCAACCATCAATGGAATTGGAAGATTTTATGGGAACACCAATGACAGGCAAAGGTGTAATGGATGCTGTCATACCTGGAAGATGAGCCGCTCCTCCAGCTCCGGCAATAATGACTTTGATTCCTCTTGAATGCGCCTTCTGTGCATATTCAAACATACGCTCCGGAGTTCTGTGTGCTGAAACCACTTCGGCTTCATAGGCTACGCCCAACATTTTTAAAACATCCGCCGCCTCCTGCATGATGGGCCAATCACTCTTGCTACCCATGATAATTCCAACCATGATCAATAATTTTTTGACAAAGATAAACCCTTTCCATTTTAACTTGTGCCCATCAATTATCAGACATGAGAACTTTAGAGCATTACATATTGGGGCAGTGGGAAAAAGGTGCCGGAAATACGCAAGTATTAACCGATGCATCCAATAATGAACCCATTTTCGAAATCAGCACAACCGATGTTGATTATGCAGCCGTTTTCAACTATGCCAGAACAGTGGGTGGACCCGCTTTGCGCAAGATGACCTTTCATGAGCGCGGAAATATGCTGAAGGCCCTAGCGTTTTATCTCATGGAAAGAAAAAATGTCTATTATGATTGGTCCTACAAAACAGGCGCCACCAAAGTGGACAGTTGGATTGATATTGAAGGGGGTATTGGAAACTTGTTTGCCTATGCCAGTTTGCGCAGGCAATTCCCCAACGAAAGATATTATGTAGACGGCGAGATGGCCAAGTTGTCCAAGAATGGCACATTTGGTGGACACCACATCATGGTTCCCAAAGAGGGAGTGGCCTTTCACATCAACGCTTTCAACTTTCCGGTTTGGGGAATGCTGGAAAAGATTGCGGTTAACCTCTTGGCTGGTGTTCCCGCAGTGGTGAAGCCTGCAAGTATTTCCTCCTACTTGGCCGAAGTTGTCACAAAAGACATCATTGCATCCAAAATACTACCAGAAGGAGCATTGCAATTGATCATGGGCAGCGCACACTCCGCCTTGGATCATGTCACCTTGCAAGACGTGGTGACCTTCACAGGATCTGCGCATACCGGAAAGAAACTAAAGGCCCACCCCAGAATCATTGCTGAATCCGTACCATTTAATATGGAAGCAGATTCTCTGAACTCTGCCATTCTAGGATTGCAGGCTTCTCCCGGCACACCTGAGTTTGATTTGTTTATCAAAGAAGTGAGAAAAGAAATGACCGTTAAATGTGGTCAGAAATGTACAGCAGTCAGAAGAATTATTGTTCCAGAGCAATACGTTGAGGACGTGCAGATAGCTTTGGGTAAGGCGCTGTCGCAAACAGCCATAGGAAATCCGCTCAATGAAAAAGTACGCATGGGCAGTTTGGCTTCGCAATCGCAGCGAGACGATGTATTATCTAAATTGGAGATATTAAAACAAGAATCAGAAATGGTCATTGGCGGTCAACAGCCAGAAATCATTGATGGAGACTACACCAAAGGCGCGTTTATCTCGCCTGTTGTCTTCTTGAACAACCAACCCTTTACCAATTTAAGCTCCCATGAAGTGGAGGCTTTTGGTCCAGTGGCTACCATTTTGCCCTATAGCACAACTGAGGAAGCTGTAGCCATCAGCAAATTGGGTAAGGGATCATTGGTTTCCAGCATCACCACATTTGATGATAACGAAGCCAAAGACTTTGTCATTGGTGCAGCATCGCACCACGGAAGAATATTGGTCCTCAACAGAGAATCAGCCGTAGAGAGCACAGGACATGGATCTCCTATGCCTATGTTGGTGCATGGTGGACCCGGTCGTGCAGGCGGTGGAGAGGAAATGGGAGGCAAGCGAGGCGTATTGCATTACATGCAGCGCACCGCTATACAGGGAACGCCTACTACCCTATCCCATTTGACCAACGTGTATCAATATGGAGGAAAGCAACGTGAAGCCAATCCCCATTTATTCAGACAGCACTTTGAGGATTTGGTCATTGGAGATACGGTTTTCACACACAAGCACACAGTAAGCGATGCGGATATCGTCAACTTTGCCAATGTCAGCGGGGACAACTTTTACGCGCACATGGACGCCACCAGTTTGGAAGGAACCATCTTTGAAAGACGCGTGGCGCATGGATATTTCATTTTGTCCAAAGCAGCTGGATTATTTGTCGACCCCAAGAAAGGTCCTGTATTGTTGAACTATGGATTAGAAGATTGCCGATTTACCAAACCCGTTTATCCGGGAATGACCATCGGTGTGAGATTTACGGTGAAAGAGAAAGTGGACCAAGAGAAAAGAAATGAAGAGGACATAGCCAAGGGAATCGTCAAGTTCTTGGTGGATGTGTATGATGAAACCGGAGAAACAGTAGCTCTGGCCACCATTTTGACAATGGTTAAAAAACGCAACGGTTGATTCAAAAACTAAAATACATTTTTATGGGGGTAGGATTTTTCCTACCCTTTTGTATTTGGGGACAACAGAGAGATACAAATCTATCTCCTGATGAAATGAACCAAGATTTAGATTCGTTGATCTCCATTTTGAAAGCTTCACACCCTTATCCCATGGGATATGCGGATCCGTTGAAATGGGAAAAAGCTGTCCAAATGGCCTATGATTCTTGCAGTATAGGAGCACGGAGCAAATTAGAATTTGCCTTGATTGTGGGTCGGCTTTTGCAAACCATGCAGGACAGCCACACACAGGTGCACATCAAAGGACTTTGGAACCAACACCTGAACAATGATTACCGCATTGTTCCATTGAAAAAAATAGGAAATCGATTGAGCAAGGATCCCTTGCACAGGATACCACTAGGATCAGAACTCCTGTCATTCAATGGAGTCGCATTGCAAACCATTCATGATAAAACTGCGCCATTGGCTCTCATGGAGCATGACAGCCATGATGGACGAATTAGGCAACAGGACGAATTGCTTCCTGTTTACTACTCCGTTTTTTATCTTCATCAAGAAGACAGCATTAAAGTAAAATACAGGGATCCTGCTGGAACAATACAAAGCACTTGTTATCCGACATGGGATAAAAGGGACAAAGAACGGTATCAAAAAAAGAACAAAGTATTATACAGCGACCTTCCAAAAATTGA
>CANGVU010000072.1 GCA_947457325.1 Flavobacteriales bacterium
AAGCGGAATAAATACCATTTTGTGGTCAAACTCTTCCAGTCCGGATTCATAAATACCACAGATGGTGAAATTTTGTTGTTGCGGAACTTCATTTCCATTTAAAAAGTAGATGCTGATTTTTTGATTCAATACAACATCAAGTTCCTTTTGTAAATGCCGAGAGATCATCACTTCTCTGATGGTGTCATTGTTGGCATCAATGTTCCATTGGGGTTGTCGACCTTCCTGCGTGATTTGTTGAAAAAACAATGTGTCGTTTTTGGGGTCAATTCCTTTTAAAACGATTCCCTGTAATTCTTTTTTGGATTCAATGATTCCAGGCAGATGAACGGTGGGTTGAATGTATTGCACCATCGGATGCGCCATCAATTTTTGTTCAACAGAGTCAATGCGCTCAAAAGGAGAAAGGGCATCACCTCCGGCTTGCAAATTGGCAAAGATTTTCAGGTGGCCACCAAAACCAACCATTTTGGATTTGATCTCTTTTTGAAAACCATTGACCATACCCAGAGCGACCAACATGGTAACCATTCCCAAAATAATGGCACCCAGTGCAATCCATACAATGGGCCGTGAGGTGCCATTGGTATCTTGGCCACGCATCTTTTGCGCTATCAGGGAAACAATTTGCATTGAGGACAAAACTAAACATTGTTCAAAACAGAATCTTGAAATCTTTTCATCTTATTGCATGGGAAGTGTAAAAATGATTGGAAATTTACCATGATGAGGATAATCCCTTTTTTAATGGTTTTCTTTTGGATCTCGGCCTGCAGAACCCAGCAGCCAGTCCATAACGCAAAATTTCCAACAGCTGCTCCAATTTCAGTAGGAGCTGCATTCACGGCTGGATATATACCTCTGATTCAAAATTCAAAAGTGGCGATTGTTGCCAATCACACTGCAATGGTTGAGGGACAACATTTGGTGGATACGTTGATGAGTTTAAATATCAATGTCGTTAAAGTGTTTGCCCCGGAGCATGGATTCAGGGGAGATCTTCCTCCTGGTGAAAAGTTTGAATCTTATACCGATCAAAAAACAGGTATACCTGTCGTGTCGTTGTATGGGAAACATGCCATGCCTACTGCTGAAGATTTAAGCGATGTCGAGACAGTCATCTTTGATATTCAAGATGTAGGTGCCCGATTTTATACTTACCTCACTACTTTGTACTACGTCATGCAATCATGCGCTAAGTACAAAAAAGAACTGATTGTTTTGGATCGCCCCAATCCCAATGGTCACTATGTTGATGGCCCTGTGCTAAGTTTGGAATTATCCTCTATGGTGGGAGCTTTGCCCATCCCCATTGTTCATGGTTGCACATTGGGAGAAATGGCTAAAATGATCAAAGGAGAGAATTGGGGTGAAACCAAAAATTTAGAATTGGGCGTTGTCATTTGTGCCAACTGGACTCATGCATCTACTTATAATTTGCCTGTACCACCATCACCCAATTTAAGTTCTGATTGTGCAATTGCATTGTATCCATCATTGTGTTGGTTTGAGGGAACAACTGTGAGTGTAGGTCGGGGAACAGAACATCCGTTTACTTGCTACGGCTTTCCAAATAAGAAAGATTACGATTTTTTGGCGGTACCAATCGATATTGCAGGTAAAGTTACCAATCCGCCGCATGAGAGTGAATCATGTGGTTTTGTCGATCTTAAATCCGTTTGCGATTCAATACATCAAATCAATTTGAGTTTTTTGTTGGATGCCTATGCAGAGTTGGGTGATGCAATGTTCAATAGCCCTGATTTTTTTGATAAATTAGCCGGAACCAAGGAGTTGAGGAAACAACTTAAATTGAGGTTGAGTGCCAATGAAATTCGCGAGAGTTGGAAAAGAGGTTTACAAGATTATTTGAGTTTAAGAGAAAAATATTTGTTGTACCCATGAAGAAATTATTTTGGATCTTGGTTGTATTTCAAGTCAACTTTGTTGTGGGTCAGACCTGGGATGTCTCTAGGCCTGTTAATCCTTTGGATACCATGTATCGCCTAGCTTATCAAAAGACAGATAGTTCTGATGCCTCTATGTTCCCTCAGGTTTTTGGCCTAGATCGTCAGCATTTTATGGATTTGAATGATAGTCTTGGAAAAAAAGCATTTACAATTGTACCTAGAGTATCTCTTTCTAGTGGGTTGAGCAGGTTGAATAATCAGTTTCAAGGTTTTCATCAGACCGTGGGACAGTTGGACTTTTATTCCAAGTTCAAGAATAAATTGACAGTGCAACTGTCTTACTTTCATTTGATGTCAGACCTTCCACAGACAATTGCAACAGCAGTGCTTAGTGACAATACAGTGCAGGGTTGGGGCAAGGCCTTGGGTGATTTTGCTGGGCTATACCGTACTCAAACTTGGACTGGAAAATTGACCTACCATCCCAATCGTCATGTTTCATTGGAGTTGGGAAGAGGGAAAATGTTTTTCGGGGATGGCTATCGATCTTTGGTCATTAGTCAAAACGCAGCACCAATGCCCTATGGTCGAGTGGTTACTGATTTGGGTCCGTTTCGTTTCAATGCACAATGGGCACAATTGAAAGACAATGGCCTAGGCTGGGATCAATTGCGCACCAAATACATCGGCATGCATTCGTTGACTTACGAAGCAACCAAGAAGTTGACATTTACCTTGTATGAGATGGTAATATGGCAGAAGAGTGACCGTACTTCTGCACGAAATTTTGACATGCACTATCTAAATCCCATAGCCTTTTGGCGTCCCATTGAATATGCGCAAGGATCTGCGGACAACTCACTTTTGGGTTTAAACATGAGCTATGTTTATAAACAGAAGGCCAAGTTCTATCTCCAGTTTTTATTGGATGAGTGGTTGCTTTCAGAGGTGAAAGCCAAGAATGGTTGGTGGGGTTTGAAGTATGGAGGACAAGCTGGTGTAAAGGCATTTGACATCATCCCAGGGTGTGATTTAATCTCTGAAGTAAATGCAGTAAGACCCTTCACATACTCTCATGCCAGCCCTTTGCAGGCCTGGGGTCAATTGGGACAACCATCGGCTCATCCTTGGGGTGCCAATTTTATTGAGTGGGTGAACATGGCGCAATTCAGAAAGAAGGACTGGACTGTCATCCTTGCCTGCAATTATGGTGCTTATGGTTTGAACAGAGAGGGGATGAACGATGGCGGAAATATATTTTTGAGTTACAGAGATCCTGCAAGTATTTATGGCAATGACTTCTTTCAAGGCGATAAACGAATCTTCTTGTTTCAGCGTCTTCAAGTGTCAAAGAGAATTCTGAAGAATTCCTTGGAGTGCTTTGGAGAGGTGATAAGTCGCACCCATTATTTGCCGCAAATGCAAAGCCAGCAGTTTCTGATGATCGGAATACGCACCCCAGGATATTTTCAAGATCAATGGGATTATTGATGGGGAATTTTGATTGGCAACAAAAAAAACGTAATATTGCACCCCCGCGCTTATAGCTCAGTTGGTTAGAGCAACAGACTCATAATCTGTGGGTCCCTGGTTCGAGCCCAGGTGGGCGCACAAAAGGTAGCTTAGGCTACCTTTTTTTATTTCTATAATCCTCATTAAATCCCTTTCCTGCCATGATATCTGAAATGCTCTTTTCAATTCGGCTGGTTTTAGTAGCGCTTTGTTTCGGTTGATTGAAATGGAGTAAATAAGCCCGCTGTCTTCCAGGTGTTAATTGTCTAAATGCTTGTTCCAATCCATTGATGTTTTTAAAGGCGATTAAAAGTTCGTCGGGTAAAGGATATTCTTCTGTTTTCTTTGAAATGATTTTTTTTCCTGAACGTTCAGCATCAATGGCCAAATGGATGTAGGTGGCAATGAGATCCCGATTATCCAAAATGAACTTCGAATCAGTAATGCGCAGTTGCCGACCTGCTTGTGTATTTTCAGTTGGTTGTATTAAAAGTCCATGCGGGTCAGGAATCAGGGCGCCATTGAAGAAGTTCAAGGCTGCGTAGTTTTTGAATGGGGCAAGAATGACAATGTTTCGGCCATTTTCTGTGTAGCAGGGTTGGCCCCATTTCACCTCTTCCGTTAGTCCACAGGACAAAAGAATTTCGCGGAGTAAAGAAAGCTCTATCTTCCATGTATGAACTTTACATTTTGGAGTCTGGTGCCACTGGCAGCGGCCACAACCTTCTGCTAAGATGAAGTCGACTTGAGGATTCATGTTGCAAAGATGCAAAAGAAGGTTAAAGATTGATTCTTGGGGCAACACTTGTACTGAATGAAAGTCTGTATTGTTGTGAAGCAAAATAAAAAGATAGTGACCCCTGTATTGATTGGTGTTTTAATATTAGTTGTTTTTTATATCAAAAACACGAGTCGTCAGCCCGCGAATTCATTTTTGGCTCATACCACAGAACCGGTGTATTATACGCATCGGTTTGAGATGGAATTGCACAAGGACACGATGTTTTATCCCATTTTGATTTTGGAAGGTTGGGATTTGATTTTCCCCATTTTCTGTAGTTCGTGGTATCCAACTTGCGGTGGTTGCTTTGTTTTCGATGGTTGGCCCTATCCGCCCGGATTTCCGTATCCCAGTTTTGACAAAGCTTCAATGATTGGTTGGCCACTGGCCAATACCAGTCAAGATACGCTGAGCACAAGCGCAGATTCCTTATTGGTTGCCAAAGAACCCATGGTAATGCCAGATTCCGTCACCATCGCACCAAGCGCTGCAGTGCCTACTCCGAGCAGATGGACGCGATTCAAGCAAAAAGTAAGAAGTTTTAGGATTTTTTCATCATCTTAGTGCATTAATCCAATCGCTGAGTCATGCATTTTATCCGTTTGTCTTTTATTACCACAATGATTTTAAGTGCTTCATTTTTATGGGCGCAAAATTTTTCAATAGGACACCAGCAAACGGCTTTCATTGATGCCTCTCGTGCCAATCGCTCAGTGGGCTGCGAGATCTATTATCCTTCGGATGCAGCAGGAGACAATGTGCCATTGGCCAGTGGATCTTTTCCTATTGTCGCATTTGGTCATGGATTTGTGATGACGGCGTCCGTGTACAATCTTTACTGGGAGGGCCTTGTTCCAGAAGGATACATTGTCATCTTGCCTACTTCAGAAGGATCTTTGTTTCCTTCCCATTCCGAATTTGGAAAGGATTTGGCTTTTCTTATTCAGTCCATTCAGACCGCATCCAATCAAACTGGATCTGATTTTTATGGACATGTCAGCAGTACCAGCGCAGTAATGGGCCATTCGATGGGCGGTGGGGCTTCCTTTTTGGCCATGCAACAGGATCCCAACATCACGGCATTGGTCGCTTTGGCGCCTGCGGAGACCAACCCCTCAGCCATTGCAGCTGCGGCAGGGATTAACCGACCAGCTTTGATTTTTTCAGGATTGAATGATTGCGTTGCGCCGCCGTCAGACCATCAACTACCGATGTACAATGGTCTTTCAAGTAGTTGCAAATCGTATTTGGGTATTCAAGGCGGTGACCATTGTCAGTTTGCCTCGCCAAACTTCAATTGCACTTTGGGACAAAGCACTTGTTCCCCGCAAGCTACTATCAGTTCTGATGAGCAGCAGAATTTGGTCCTCACTCATTTGTTGCCTTGGTTAGATTATTACTTAAAGGCGGATTGCATCCAAGGGGAAGTATTTCAGGTGAATATCGAGAGTAGTTCAGTGATGGAGGTGATGCAGAATTGCAGTTTGTCTTGTGGGACTACAGTCATTTCTAGTGGAGATCAAATGGTCAAATTGTATCCCAATCCTTTGGGTGACGCATTGTACTGGAATGTGGACACCAAGTGGATGGGGAAAGCATACCAAGTTGTTGATGCCACTGGAAGGTGTATGATCACTGGTGTTTTGGGTCCGGATCAGTTGTTGTTGAGAACGCAACAATGGAGCAGTGGCTTGTACTTTTTGATTATACCAGGAGCGTTGACTTTTAAGGTTACCAAGGAGTAGTTTTAGTTTTTTGTTCTCAAACGGAAGAACAATCCTGATAATAGAGTGATGATGCCTACACTAAAAATAGCGTGCACAACGCCCCAATGATCTGCTATCCATCCTGAAATGATTGCGCCAAATACATACCCCAAGTCTCGCCAAAGTCTAAATGTTCCCACCAACTCCGCGCGCTGGCGGGGATGGCATAGTTTTGAAATGAGGGTAGTAAAAGTGGGATAAACCAAGGCTGTCCCAATACCAAGTGCAATGGCAGTGGGTAGAATGATGAGGAAATGAGTATTGAAAGCGATGAATACAATGGCCAAACCTTGAACAATCATTCCCCAAAAAATCATGCGGATAGGAGATGAATAGTCAGCCAGTTTTCCAGTAAACAATTGTCCGATTCCCCAGGCCATGGGGTAGGCTGCTGTAAGTATTCCAATTTCAGATAGGTTGTATTTTAGTTCAAAAAGAAGTATCGGAAACATTCCCCACATCATACCATCATTAAGATTGTTCACCAAACCTGCTTGATTGACGGCACTCAATACTGGATGTTTCCAAGTCATGGCTTGAAAAGGGTTTTTAAAGAGCGGAATACCCGATGATGCTCCCTCTTGCTGAACAAAGGCACTTGTATCTTTGATGAGG
>CANGVU010000073.1 GCA_947457325.1 Flavobacteriales bacterium
GAATGACGGGAGGAATGTTGTTACATGTAACAACTGTGATTTGCATATCTCTAATAACGTAACCAATTAAAATTCCATTTCGAAATTCAGAGACTTTTATGGCAATGTTGTATTCCCCTGCCAACAAAGGAACTGACCAAAGCACATTGCCTGTTAGCGCGTCAATGGTAAAAAGATCTGTTGTCTCAGAAGTCACCTCATTGGGCAATTCCCATGCTGGGATATCGCCCAAACTCAACGGTAAGCCATCCTCTCCCAAACAGGGAACCAATGCATAGGAGAGCGAATCACCGTCAGGATCATATGCCGCTGGATTGTGCATCCATGGCTGATAGATACAAGCTTCTTGCGTGGGTGGATTGAGCAATTGAACAGAATTGTTGTGACCCAATCCAGGACTAATGACCAATTGAGATTGAATACCAAAGACTTGCTGAATAGAATTGGTAATGTTCATGACACCGCCATTTCGGTTGGGGTCCTCTACCCTTAAGTTGTATACTCCTGGGCCTGCATAAGTATGGTAACCATAATACTCATTTCGCTTGGCATCCGTATTGGGATAGAACAATTCCACCGACCTGGAAAGGCTGTCCAAATCAGTATCCAAAATATTCTCTGGTTCATCCCCCCAATAAATCTTTAACCAAGGACGGTCAGCAGGTGCTGAAACCTTGGTAATGGTAATGATGGTAACTTTATAGGTATAGCCCGACACATGCTCATAGATGATTTCACCCGCTCTATTGTGCGTAGCATTGGCACTGAAGGCCATCAGCAACATCACAAAAAGCGATATGTTTTTCATCCATCTCATCTTACGAATTTACAGGCTTACATTCCTTTTCAATCATGGATCACCATGATTTTAGATTGATTAACACCATCCGCTGTCTCCCATTGCATCCAATACAAACCTGTTGGCCATGAGGAAACATCAATCCATCCATTTTGTTCATTGTATTCTGTTTGAACAGCAACACATTTTCCTGTTGCATCAAAACACAACAATCTGCGCAATTCAGGACCTTCCCAGCGGATAACATCATTGGCAGGATTGGGATAAAATCTCCAATTTTGATTGCTGTTCTCAGCAACAATGGTGGCATCCACAATAGTGACACAATAATCCTCAAACTCTCCATAGCTAAAAGCACCGCAAGCTTCAGGCGTTTCACCAGAACCAAACAAACCATAATAGGTCATTCCTACACGCAAACGCTTGCTACCTATAGATACCGAGCTTGGCACATTAAAGGATCCAGTTGCGGTAGTTGTTGAAGCCTGGCCTGGATCAAAGATCAACTCATCATCCGTCCAGGTTCCATCACCATTCCAATCTAGCCAAGCTTTGCAATATTCGTTATAAGAAAAACCACCAAATCCAGGCGTCACGGAAATGGAATAGGTCTGACCTATCGACAAGTCAGTTGTTACTCCAGTGTAATCTCCATAGCCACCATCAGAAACAGAAGTATTGTTGATTGAGCCCACTGTGACATTGGCAATCCACTCACCAGATGCATCATTGGTTCCAACGGCACAAGTCGGTATTTCTTGACAAGTAGCACATCCCAAAGTAGAAAAAGCCACCGATCCCACAGGTGATCCATTGTCAACACAAATGGAGGATACCGATGCGGTATATGGCGTGCAAGCCATCAATCCCTCAAAAGTAATGGTGGTTTGATCGGTCTCATAAGTCCCAATCACACTGGTTCCCTGTATCAACAAAATGGTATATCCTGAAGCAGCCAAAACTGGATTCCAAGTGATGACAGCCAAATCATTTTGGGTGTTGGTTACATCGATATAGGTAGGATTTACACAACACCCATCTGTTGTAAAATACTGCAACGGAGACCATTCACTTGTCAATGTGTCACATGTTGCTCTGATCTGGTATTCATAGCTTGCGCAAAACTCCAAACTGCTCAAAGTAGCACTCTGACCCTGTATATTGGACAAGGTTGACCAATTCAAATTTCCTTGAACTCTGTATTGAATTTCAAAAGGACCATTGCCAATGCTGCTCCAAGTCATCAGCCTATCTGGTGAAGCGGGAACTGGAGCATCTGCCACTGCAAAAGGTGCTGGGCAATCACCCGAAACACATTCGCCTAAAATCAAGTTCAAGCTGTTAAAGACATTGAGTCTGCCTCCGGTTGACACTTCACCAACCAAATTAGAAACAGGATCAATACCTGACAAGATATACCCTCTAACCATAATTGCCGCTTGCGCAGGATTGGCATGTGCGATTTCTGCCAAAGATTGACAAGGGGCCGAATACATCAAAGCCACCGCTCCCGCAACGCAAGGACTAGCGAACGAAGTTCCTGAACTTGCGCTGTACCCGTTATTACCAGCCATCATCACTGATTCACCTGGCGCGCCCAAATCAATATGTGTTGTACCAAAACCACTAAAAGTTCTGACATCTGAATTGTTGGTAGCAGTAACTGAAATCAAATAATCACTTGGGCAAGTAGTAGGCATATCACCGACATTATCCACATTGACATTGTTGTTGGCTGTTGCTGCGCAACTCAAAATACCGTAGTGACCTAGGGTATCATACATAGCGCACCACAACGGATAATTGTTGGCTGCCGCATTGTCAATTCCCCAAGAGCTGTTGGTTACCACCACAAAAGCCCCTTGACTTCCATTTGTACTATTGTACAACTGTCGCATCACCAATGGATAGGTATAAGCAGCAATGGCATTGGCTTCTGAGATTCCACCCATCTGCACCTGCATCAACTTCACGTCCCAATTCACCCCTGCCACGCCCATTCCATTGTTACCTTTGGAACCAATCATGCTGCTCACTTGTGTCCCGTGATTACCGTTTGAAGAGTTATCCGTGTTGTTGCTCACATTCCATCCATCATAATCATCAACATATCCATTGTTGTCATCGTCCAACCCATTACCTGCAATCTCATTTACGTTGACCCAATGGTTGGGTAAAATATCTTCTTGATCCCATTTCGAACCCTGTGTTTCCACAATACAAGCCACAATCTCATCTCCCATTGGCGTCAATCCACCGGTTGTGATATCCCAAGCTAATTCACTATCGATGTCGTTGTCTTGTGGATCAATGTGGTGCCATTGGCTGCCAAAGATTGGATCATTGGGTGTAAGACGATCTTCTATCAAATGATTGAACTGAGCCGCTTGAACTTGCGGCAAACTTTGACAATAACGCAAAATCTCTTCCTCACTCACTCCATCCCAATCCCAACGAAACAAATGAATGCGCATGGGTGATGAAACATTCTGTTCCCAATGGAAATTCAGAAATGTCCCTAAATCCCTATTGACAGATAAGACAACTTCATCAGGTTCAAAACCCTTTGTCAATTGAATCAAAACTTCCTTCTGAACATGGTCCTGTCCCAACATAGGAAGGACAACGAAACACATGATGACTACAATTATTTTTTTCATTGTTTGATAAATATTCTTTTTACTCGATTTGATATTCCCGTCAAAATTTCATAAGAAATGGTTCCACACCAAGTCGCCATTTCATGAATATCGATATTTTTTCCAAAAATCTCTACCTCATCCCCTTCTTTGACACTTAATCCTGAGACATCCACCATGGTCATATCCATGCATACGCGACCTACAATTGCGCAGCGCTTACCATTGACCCAAACACTTCCCTTGCCATTGCTCAATAATCTTGGCAACCCATCTGCATAGCCAACAGGTAAAACGGCCAATTGAATCGACCTCGAATGAGTCTCACTTCTCCCATATCCAATGGATTCGCCGGGATCAACTGTTTTCACTTGAGAGATGTGTGTCTTCCAAATACAAGTAGTCTTTAAATGCAACTGACGCTCTTGATTAGAGCTTGAACCATATAGTCCAATGCCCAACCTGACCATATCCAATTGGGCTGTTGGCCAACGCTCAATAGCACCTGAATTGGCCGCGTGGGCCATTACTCCTGGATTCAATAATTTGGCCTTTGACACAACGGATTCAAACTTTCTCAATTGCTCACGCGTAAAGTCATCGTGCTGCTCATCTTCGGATGCGGCTAGATGGGTTAATACCGAAAGCAATTGTACATCCTTTCTTGACTCTATTATTCCAGCAACAATTTCCCATTCAGATGGTTCGATACCCAATCTGCGCATACCTGTATCCACCTTCACATGAATGCCCAATACCTTGGTTGGATCCACCACGTCCTTTTGACGCAGCATAGCACGGAAGGAATCCAAAGAATAAACTTCTGGTTCAAGATTGAAATCCAATAAAGCCTTTACACTCTGCTGTTCAGGATTCATGACCATTATGGGCAGCGAAATGCCTGCTTGACGCAGCGCGACACCCTCATCGACATAGGCAACCCCGATATAATCTACATGTTGAAATGCTTGTGATTGAGCTATACCAACTGCTCCCAGTCCATAGGCATCAGCCTTAATCATCACCATCATCTTAACTTGCGGTTGCAATAGAGAACGATAATAATTCAAATTGTGCTGCACAGCCTCCAAATCAATCTCCAATCTGGTCAAATGATTCTTGGCTTGCAATCGATGAACAATTTCTTCAAACTTGCTTTTCCGTGCACCCTTGATTAATACAATGGACCCCGCCCAAGACTCTTTATTTATGTTGTTCAGAAAGTCAACAACGTTAGTATATACCTCAGCGCCCTTGGGCGAAACCATTCGCCACTGCTCTCCAATCAAAACAACACGACTCCATGGATAAGCTTGGAATTCATGCTGAATCAATTCATATTGATGCGCATCTGCCTGAGGAATATCTGACAAGATCAAAACGTGGGGATGGTTTTTTTGCAAGCGCCACACATCTTGCATGGCCAATTTCAATGAAGAAACATCAAAAGAATAGGCGTCGTTGATTAGAATAGAATCGTCTATTCCTTCTACTTGCTCCATTCTCATATCCAACGCAGATAGGCTTTCAACACCAGCAATAGCCTGCTCAATTGGCACACCCAGTTGCAAAGCGGTGACCAAAGCAGTCATGGCATTGCCACATTCAATTTCAGATACAAAAGGAAAAGTCACTGTAAATACTTCACCCTTCCAATTCACCTCAGCTTGACGCAAAGTTGCAGTGTTAACCCAATTTACTTTCCAATGGCAATTATGACCTTTACCCCACTGATAGAACATTTCATTCCCCATCTCCATTTCAGGAGAAACAACCGGAATTGTGTTTTGAAACAACTTCATTTTCTCAGAAAGCAATGATTCTTGACTGGGGAAATTACTCAAATGCGCATGTCCCAGGTGTGTAAAAACACCTAATGTGGGTTGAATCATTTCGTGCAAACTTTTCATTTCATTGGGCATCGAAATGCCCGCCTCAATGATGGCCAACTGATGTTGTTCATTAATCTGTAGCAATGACAAAGCAACACCCAACTGTGAGTTATAGCTTCTGGGACTTCTGCAAATATTAAAATGGGTACTGCACAATTGATTCAACCACTCCTTGACCATGGTCTTGCCATTGCTTCCGGTAATTCCAACCACAGGGATATTAAATCGTTCACGATGATGACGGGCTAGCAATTGCAAAGCTGCCACTACATCCTTCACTACGATTTGTGCACAAGACACACCTACAAGTTCTCTTTGTACTACAGCACAAATTAATCCTTTATCCGCAGCCGACTTGACGTAATTGTGGCCATCTGCTAAATCAGTAGCAATTGCAAAAAATAAAGTTCTATTTGGAAGACCAATATTTCTGGTATCTATAGAAAATTCTGTAACAATCCCCTGATCATTGCCGATGATGGGGACATTCAATATTTGGGCAATTTCAACAAGGGTATAACCCATCATGACTCATTGGACTTTTTGTTCTTCATGCGCTCTTGAAAGGCTTGTCTGGACAAAGGAACGTACTTGTCCTTTTCTCCCAACTGCACCAAACTTTCCTCATCCGAAAAACGGTAAGAGTGATGGGCAAGATCTCCGGTATCCACACAAATGGCATGCACTTTAGTCACGTATTCCGCTATGGCCAAAAGATGCGGCATGGGCCCAAAAGGCCGTCCCAGGTAGTCCATGTCCAAACCTGCAACAATTACCCTAATCCCTGCATTGGCCAAGTGGTTGCATACCTCTACAATTCCTTCATCAAAAAACTGCGCTTCATCAATGCCTACTACATCCACATCAGAAGCCAAGAAAGGAATCTGAGATGAGTGCGGGACTGGTGTGGATCTGATGGATGTCCCGATGTGACTGATCACCTGATCATCACTGTAGCGTGTATCCAAAGCCGGTTTAAAAATCTCCACTTTTAATTTGGCAAATTCTGCCCTGCGCATGCGGCGAATGAGCTCCTCCGTTTTTCCACTAAACATAGAGCCGCAGATCACCTCGATCCAGCCCCGTGTTCTTCCTCTATTGGAACCATTCTCCAAAAACATAGCCTTCAAAGGTAGCATAAAATTGCGGGGGATTTCGTAGGTTTGTGGTCCAAATTAGAATTGATTATGGGTCGCATATTTGAGAAGAGAAAACACAAAATGTTTGCACGATACGACAA
>CANGVU010000074.1 GCA_947457325.1 Flavobacteriales bacterium
AGCTTTTTTAAAAGACAAGAGCGGTGATGGTTCATGGATTCAAAACAAATGGAATACAGGAGCAGGATATTGTTTTGGTGACGATTCATCAAAGATTAAATTGAATACAGTGCTCATGTTGAGAGGAGGGAGCAGTCGATGGGACAATTCAGCATGGCAATTCATGGACGATTGGAATGGTTTGTATTATCAGGAAGATTTGGGACAAAAAGAATTTTTTGATCGCTCATCGGCTTGGGGTTGGGCTATCAGCTCTGTTGGCCAATGGAACATAAAACCAGGACTGCAGACCTCTCTTGGATTTAGTCATTTTTCATCTATGCAATATCGATTGAAGGACGGAACAGCTTCTTATGCTTGGGCATCGCAGCAGATGCTTGGTGTTACAGTGAATTTGAAAACGATTGTGAATCATCCCATTCAATTGTACTCGTTGCTGCATCAACAGAATGCGCAAAGAGCTTGGATGGGTTATGGCGAATGGGGTAGTGTTTTGGATGCCCGCTCATGGTTGATGACGACGCTCTGGATTGGAGGTGGTTGGCGCTGGAATGATGCAATAACTTTGGGAACAGGTTTCAGTTGGGGGGGGCATTTGTTTCGGTTGACATATGACGTCAATGTGTCACCCTTTAAGGTTGCTACTGAGTACAGAGGTGGGTGGGAATTGCAATACCAGTTTCAATTTTTAAAACCCAAATGGGGCAAGAAAATGAAGGCGCTTTGTCCTGTTTATTATTAGTTAACTTCGCAACATGGTAATTGTTGTTTTTGTTCTTGGATTCTTTTTCAATGCGTTGTATTGGATTACAAAATTGACCTATGTGAAATACGCATGGAGTTCAGCTGTTCATCATCAGTTCAATGATGTAATGGGATGGTTTGTATTGCTTAATTTTTTAGCAGTCACCACTTTGTATGCGGATACGATTATCCGATGGGAAGAATGGAAAGGAAAGAATCAACACCTTTCTAGGTTGTTGGTTATGGTATTGTTGGCTTGTTCTTGGGGAGGAACTATTTTGATTTCAGTTTTGGAATTGTATACCTTGGGAGGAATACAGTAGTCCTTATCCTCCTACAGCGTGACGCAAATTTTCGATGGCGCTTTCCCAAAGTAATTTTGCTTCATCCTCTTCACCTTCTTCAGTATAGTCAGTGATGAGCAATGAAATATCACCAGTCATTTCATCCTTGGTAATCTTGATTTCGAAAAATGTTTTTTCCTTTCCGTCGTCTAGCCAATGAAAACGGACGAACTGGTCTTTTTTTGTTGAGACCAATTTGGCAGTCTTGGCTTCGCCTTCCCATAAAAAAGTGAATTCATCGCCTTTGATGTTTACCTTATCTGCAAACCACTCTTCTAAACCACTTGGATTACTGATGCAGTTGTAAATGGTATGGGTGGAAGCTTTGATGTAAAATTCAAATTGAATTTCTTTTTTGGTCATGGTCTTTTTGTTTAGGTGTTACAATGATAATGAAAAAAAATCATGATTGCTACATCCATTGCAATTCGTTAAAATTTTGGTAATGTGACGGCTAATCAATACATTTCAACTCAAATTAACCGAAATGTACCTTAGATTAAAATTTTTTATTCTTTTCTTGATTATATGCCCATCGATTTCTTTTGGACAATTACAAGTTTCCCCAGGAATTCCGGCTGCTACTTTGGCTACATCAGCGTTTGGCAATGGGATTACAGTTCAAGGTTTGCCAATAATCAATTGTAATACAGCCCAGTATGGTTCTTTTACCAATGGATTAACTACTTCACTGGGATTCAATAGTGGGTTACTGATGTCCACAGGAAATGCCTCAGCAGCTGCCAGCCAACAAACCAGCAATGCATCTTCATCTTTGGGAGCTACTTTTAGTGATCCTCAGTTGACAGCCATTTCTGCTGGTGCAACCAATGATGTTTGCATCATTACCATCACCATTGTTCCTCAGTGTAACACTTTGGCGTTGCGTTTTGTTTTTGGATCAGAGGAGTATCCAGAGTTTGTTGGAGGCAGTTTCAATGATGTTTTTGGCTTTTTTGTTTCAGGTGAAAACCCAAGTGGTGCAGCCTATGACAATTACAATGTTGCTCAATTGCCCAATGGAACGCCTGTTTCTATTAATTCTGTCAATGCAGGTAACAACAATGCTTATTACGTGAACAATGCAGGAAATTCCATGATAACCTATGATGGTTTGACCACTGTCTTGTTGCCTGTTTTGGATGTGGTACCCTGTCAACCTTATGTTTTCAAATTGGCCATTGCTGATGCAGGAGATTCCTCCTACGACTCTGCAATTTTTATTGATTTTATTTCATGTGCAACCAGTGTGGCCGCGGTAAGCCCCAATATTGTTCCAGCCACATGCTCCGACCCCAATGGAAGTATCTCATTGGCTATCGAAGGAGGAACAGGTCCTTTTGAGATTGCTTGGCAAAATTATCCAGATAGCACAGGTCTATCCTTGCACAATATTCCCTCAGGTCAGTATACCTTGGAAGTTTTGGATCTTGGTGTTCCTTGTGCCACGGTCAGCACTTTTACCTACACGGTGCCTGATGGCAGTACTGCTCCAGCAACCAACATATCTGTCAATGACCCCACGATATGCCAAGGGCAGGAGATTATCTTGACAGGAAGTGGCGCTGATAACTACGATTGGGTCACCAATGGAGGTAGTTTCACAGGTGGCAGCATCACACTAGTTGCAGAAGAGGATCAATGGATTTTTGTGAATGGCTCCAATGTATGCGGAGAGTTGGAAGATTCATTGTTCATCAATGTTACGCCAACCCCCACTTTGGACCCAGAGGTATCGGTTGATACCTTGTGTTCAGGTCAATCTTTTCAGTTAATAGCCAATCCCAGCATGTTTGGAACGGTTCAATGGACCGGCCCCGCAGGTTACAACAGCAATCAGACCAATCCCACGGTAAACAATGCTGCTGCCAATGCTACTGGTGCATACAGTGCCAATTTAATCGTCAATGGATGTTCTTCTGGATTCCAATCCGTGAATGTGCAGGTATACCCAACGCCGCTGGCTGCGGGATCAGTTGTCCCTCTGGTATGCGAAGGTGGGAACTTGCAGTTGGGTGCATTGTCTACTGGAGATAGCTACACGTGGACAGGTCCAAATGGATTTACCAGCAATGAGCAAATTGTTTTTATGCCCAATGCTACTCCAGATCAATCTGGTGTTTATACTTTGCAATCTTTCTTGGGTGATTGTCCATCCTTGCCAGCAAACTTTAATGTAGTAGTGACCAATGCTCCTCAGATTACCATGCCTGAAACTTATGTGGTTTGTGATGGACAGCCGCTTTACATCAATCCAAGCCAAATCAGTGGAGCTACATACCAGTGGACCGGCCCTAATGGATTTACAGCCACGACAGGTGATTTGTTTTTGCCTTCTGTTGGGCCCAATGAACTGGGAGAATACGCTGTAGTGGCAACGGTAGCCAATTGCCCTTCATCAGCAACATCAACCACCGTCATTTCCCTTCCTTTTCCCGTTGCTTTGCCCACTATTTCAGATAGTGAAGTTTGCTTAGGTGATCAGGTTGTATTCAATGCCAATAGTTGGACTGGAGCCAATTATGAGTGGACCGGTCCAAATGGTTTTGTGAGCAATGAACAAAGCCCGATAATCCTGAATGCCTCTGAAGGCAATGAAGGGCAATATACTTTAATCGTCAACGCCAATGGGTGTGTTAGCAATCCGCAGAGTGTTTCTTTGGTTGTTTACCCCATTCCTTCTGTCAATGCATTCGCTTCGAACGTACTTTGTCAAGGGGAGGATATTTTTATGTTTTCGAATGCCATAGGTAATGTCACTTACCAATGGACTGGTCCAGCCGGGTTTAGCAGCAATTTGCCAGAACCCATCATCATTGGCGCATTGACAAGCAATGGAGGTGATTACAGTTTGGTGATTACTGAAAATGGTTGCTCCTCAGCACCGAGCTCAGCTTCAGTACTTGTTTATCCATCCCCATTGATTAATGTCAGTCACAATGGCCCTTTGTGTGAAGGAGAGAATTTGGTGTTATCTACATCAAGTAACGCCACAAATTTTGCCTGGACAGGCCCACAAGGTTTTAATTCAACCAACCCCAACCCCGTAATCAATTCCATCACATTGGCGCAAGCTGGCACGTATACAGTAGTTGGTATGTTGAACAATTGCTTTTCAAACCCTGTTTCAGCCAATATCATTGTTAATGAAAATCCAACGGTAAGCATTACCGGAGATTCGCCAATTTGTTTTGGGGAATCAATCAGTTTGAATTGCATCGGATTAACCAATGCCCAGTGGTCAACCCCTGAAGGAGCAACTTCGGGAATAACCATTTCCTCAACTCCGCCATCCAATTTTACTTACAATGTTCAAGGCTCAGATGGCAATGGTTGCGAAGGTTCAGCGCAATGGGATGTGGAGGTTATACAACCATACTTGACTGTAGACTCACTCTCAATAAATGCCTTTGGCAATACAGATTCAACAGAGGGATATGCTCCGTTTGATTTGACAGTTCACATTGCTACCAATGTCGAAAGTTATGAGTGGATAACAGGAGACAGCACGATAACATTACCGGGAAATACCATTGATTTTTTCAATAGTTATTCTTATTTTGATGAGGGATATTACACCTCTTATTTCATTGGTGAATTGCAGGGATGTATAGTCATGGATTCGCTGATGATAGAAACTTTTGGTGTAGCCATGTTGGGCTGCGATCTGCCAGTGGGGGAGTGCGATGGAGGAGATATACCCAACATTGTTACACAAGATGGTGATCTGAAGAATGAGGTGTTTTGGATACCCAATTTATTTTTAGAATCACTGGAGGTACATATTTTTAATCGTTGGGGAAATGAAGTGGGAAGCATCAACCAACCAGCCCAATTTTTTGATGATCGCCGCGGACATTGGAATCCAAGTGAAGTTGACAATGGTGTATATTTCTACACAGCTGTAGGAAAGGGATTTGATGGCCAAATAATAAAACGCAATGGTTCCTTTCAAGTCCTGAAATAATGAAGAAAATCTATCTGTTTCTCTTGTTGCAATGCGCAGCAGTGGCAGCTTTGGCTACCCACATTTTTGGAGGTGAATTGACCTATACCCACATGGGTAACAATATTTACCAACTCCGATTGGTGGTATATAGGGATTGTGGCCCATCCAATACCAACGGAACGGGCTTTGATGCTGCACCTGCTATAGGAATTTATAATTTTGGAGGAACTTTGTTTACTACAACAACAGCCTCATTGTCGAATGCCGTAGTAAGTGAAGTCCCCATCTCATTGAACGACCCTTGCTTAGCTGTTCCTGCGGAATTGTGCGTTGAGAAGGCGGTTTATACAGTCAACGTGACATTGCCTTTTTCTGCCCAAGGTTACACCATTAGCTATCAGAGATGCTGCCGTAACAACAGCATTGACAATTTGGTGAATCCAAGCAATGCTGGAATTACTTTGACCACTCGGATACCAGGAACAGACATGGTTCAGATTCAAAACAACAGCCCCATTTTTACTTCTCAGCCGCCTGTTGCATTGTGTTTGAACTCAGATTTTGTGTATGAAATGGGTGCTACGGATTCAGACGGTGATTCATTGGTTTACTCTTTTTGTGATCCCTATTTAGGTGGAACGTCAACTGCGCCAACACCCAATCCCCCTTCAGCTCCACCATATACGCCCGTATCTTGGTTTGCAGGTTATTCTACCAATTATCCCATTGCGTCAAGCCCTGCAATGTCCATTAACCCCGTTACCGGAGTGATAACGGGTGTGGCCAACCAAATAGGTACCTACGCGGTAGCTGTTTGTGTCGAGGAATACCGGGATGGTGTCCTGCTCAATACCATTCGTCGTGATTACCAGTTCAATGTCGTATTGTGCGATCCAACAACTACTGCGGCCATTACTGTTCCTTCATTTACCTCAACTTGTTTGGGAAGTTCAGTTACTTTCAACAATGCATCATTAAATGCCAATACCTATCACTGGGATTTTGGTGTAACAGATTCCACCAGTGATACCTCCAATGTCTTTCAGCCTTCGTATATATTTCCTGAAACCGGTACTTATACAATCTCGTTGATTACCAATCCTGGTTTGGATTGCGCAGATACCACACAGGTAAATTTCACGGTATATCCCATTCCTGTGGCCAATGCTTTGCCTGTTGATCCCATTTGTGTTGGGGCTTCGTTTCAGCTTCAAACAGAGAATGTTCCTGGGGCTAATTTTCAATGGACAGGTCCATTGGGCTATTTTTCCAATCAGCAAAACCCAACAGTTAATACCAACAATAATCTGCAATCTGGAAATTACAGTGTGATTGCATCTTTTCCAGGATGCTCCTCTGTCCCTTCCTCAGTTGCTGTTACCGTCAATGTTATACCCAATGCAAACCCGACAAATGGGGGAGCTGCGTGTGTCGGTGGAAACATTCAGTTGATTGGGAATAATGCTCAGAATATCAGTTTTGTATGGTCTGGCCCTAATGGTTTTTCTTCTGATATCCAG
>CANGVU010000075.1 GCA_947457325.1 Flavobacteriales bacterium
AAATTCTTGCTCAACTTTTGACTCAATCCCAAATCAAAAGCAAATTCACTCGGTGTAAATTCTCTAATGGTCTGTGCATCTTCTCCGGTAAACGTAATGCTTCCCAAAGAGAAATAGCGCAATGAGCCTCCTATTGCTCGGTTTTTATCCAGTTTCTTATATCCACTGATGTAAGACAAACTCATGTCGTTCACGAGCGCACGCAACCAAGGGGAATAGGAAACAGAAAATTCCATAGGCTTATCACTAAAAGCCAACTTGGCCATATTCCAATGCACGCTGTTGGCGTCTGGAGACAATGCAACTCCTGCATCTCCCAATGCTCCTGATCTAGAATCTGGTGCAATCAATAGAAATGGAACTGCTGTTGTGATGGTGTTCAATTGAATTTGCTGTGCCTTGTCTGATTGATTGATCAACTGACCATGCGCATTTTGACCGCTCCAAGCAGCCAATAAAACACTTCCTAATATTAATTTCTTTTTCAACATTTCGTTTCAAATATAAGACTCATCGCAGAATCACCAATTTTTCAAATTTTTCTGCCCTTTGTCCCTCCGGATTTTCAACACTGACGCGATAAACATAAACACCTTTTCCAATGGGGTCTTCAAAGTCATCACGTCCATTCCATTCAATGCCTTCTGTTCTAAAACCTGTGCAAGTTTGGACATCCTGAATGGTCTTGACCAATTTCCCACTCACGGTGAATACTTGAATGGTAATCTTCAAATCCTGACAGGCCTGATTGTGCTCAAAGAAGAAGGATGTTTTGGTGGTAAAGGGGTTAGGGTAGTTTAACAGCTTTTCGATCACCAACTGCTCATTGTCAGCCACAATGAAGTCTATGGTTTTTTCTGATGAGTTATTGTGCGTATCCCAGGCTTTGATTTTTAATTGATGATTGCCTGCTGTTAAGCTGTTGAACGGATAACGAACATTTCCTTTTTTATAGGTATTCAAGTTCGATTCAAAAAACTCATTCAGAATGATCGGTTGATTGGTTTGATCATCCAGCACACCAACAATATCATGCCCAATGCCATTCCCTGCCGTATTGATTCCATTTTCATCTTGTAATATGGCGAGCAGAATTGGGTCTGCATGCGTCGTTCCGCCATCCACAAATGTGCTGTCATTCATGTATATTTTGATTTCTGGACCGATGGTATTTAATACAACATTGTTGGCCGATCCTCCTATCAAGAAATTCATATCATACCCATGCCCATCATCAAGTCCTGAGCTCGCGTAGTAGGCAATGCGTCCAAAATCCACCGAGTAATTAATATCATAAGGCATCGGAAATTGGAATTCAAACGTTCCATTGGTAACGGATGCTTTTCCTTTGAACAAAATCTTATTATAGGTTTTGTATTGTTGTACAACGCCATCGTCATTGTTTTGGGTGTTGATTAATGCCGCCTTGTCATATACTACAGGGTAAATAACACCATTGAAAGCGCTGTAAATCTCACCATTGTTATTCAATATTTTTCCAGCAATGGTAACTTCTTCAAGTGCTTTTAATGTGTCAGTGAAATTGTTAACATCAACGCCATTAATGGCTGTGGTTTTAATTTCATATTTGGGGTAGTTGAGTTTCAAAGCAGGATCACCAAGCAGACTGAAATTGGGCTTGCTATCATTGCCTGCGCTAACTCCGTTTTTGGTAAGCATATTCAACTTTCCCAAAGTGAGTTCAGGGTCATTGGCATCATTCAACGCGTGTTCAAAAAATGACAAATCCATTTCAAAGTTTTCTCCGGAAAAAACAACACGTGTAGTGGTCAGCATAGCAATAGCTCCGCCTTTGGGGTTGAGCACCAAAAGTTCTCCAGCTGATTTATATGTAGGGTCATCAAATCGGGCAAGCTCACAGGTGGCAGTGAGGAAAACGGGAAGTCGATAGAGGTTGTCAAATCCTTGTATGGTTGGGATGTCTAAAATGCGTTCATGTGCCCATCCTCTTTCTCCGCCGTGACCAATGTAGGTGACGATCAATGATCCAGAATTGATTCGGTTTTTGATGGCGTTTTGTGCATCTGGATAACGTTCTCCACCTGGTGTGGATTGCTGTACATAGGCATCCAAGTATATCTTGTTGATATCGTATTCTGGGTGTTCCCTTTGAATGATGCGTGTCAACGAATCGGTGCTATTCAAATGCACTTGTTCATACCCGCCGCCATTACCGTCTTGGTCGTCAGATACAAAGGTCAGTACATTTCTCCAAGGTCCTACAGAGCTTGGTACATCGTTGGTTGAACAGTTGTCTTGAATAACAATTTCATTGGATTTTGCTAAGTAGGCTCGAATTTTATCTACGGCCTGCATTCCTTCCTCTGCATTTTCTGCTGGGATTCTTCCTACACCGCAATCCAAATAACCCAATGAACTGGCATTGTCATCTGGTGTAAGCATCACAAAGTAATCATCGCTTACATAGGAAGCCAATGGAGAAAGGGAGTAATCGGATTCATAAACAATAACATTGTATCCTTTTTGAATCAAATGTCCGCGATTGGTATCAAATGCGCCATCACCAAATAGCAACAAATTTTTTGGCGCTAGATCAGCATTGCCATTTGCTCTATCGTACAACATTTTCATCATTTGACGGATGGCAGTCACATCAGGGTTGCCTGAAGAAAACTCGTGATAAACTTGTGCAGGTTTTACCAATTTCACTACCATTCCTTCCGCTTCATGAATATCCGCCAAAGCTTGTGCACTGCTGTAATGTCCGGGCGCTGTAACAATCACCAAGTCCACATCTGACCAGCCATGAATGTCTTGGTTGTCCACTTTTCCGCGAGCAATTGGCGTGAGAAAGCTGTTGTTGTTCACCACAAGGCATTCTTGTAAAATAGAGTGGTCCAAACGCCATTCACACAATCCGTTGTTGTTGTTGAATACAATCAAATTGGGTTGAGTGGGCTGAGTGATATTCCAAATACTATTTACATTAGAGGCATTGCTCAATGAGTATTGAGCCACTTGATTGGGTCCAATGGCTGTGGTATCTCTCAGCTTCATTTGTCCCCCAGTCATTATCATTTGTCTGGTAGCATTGATGGCAATAAAATCCATCCAAGCCTCATCATCAGCGCTGGAAGGAGTGAAACTGAAGTTTGCACTTAAATTGGCTGAGCTGGAAGAAAACGGAATGATGCCACCAGTGGCATTGGCATAGTTGGAAGTGCTAGAAGTGCCAACGGATGAAATGGAATGATTACTGGTGTTGCCCGCAATGGAACATTTGATTAACCCTGCACCACCAAAACATTTCCCAACAGCTCCGAACTCCAGAATTGATGACCCAACGATGTTGGGAAAATTAAAATTGTAAGTCAACGAGCCACTAGAGAAGTTTTCTCCGTAAAATTCCCTTCCAGCTTTTCCAATATTGATAATTTCATTTTCTACAAATTGAAAATCTTGGAATTGTGTGACGTCATGCGTGGCAACTTGTTGGTTGTCATTGGAAACAATACGCAAGGGGTTGCTGTCATCAATTCTAATGTAATAGTATGCGCTATCCGCGTAGTTGTGTTTTTGAGGAAACCATCTCTTTTTGTTCAAAGAGGCGGAGTGGTTCAGTGACCAACTGTCTGCGCCTTCGCCATAGAAAAGAAAGTAGTCGTTGTTATTGAATACACCGTCGGATTCGCCGATGAATGAAATGGGTAAACGTGTCAAATCATCAGGACGAAAATCGATGTTATTGGGAGAGAGCATGTGCCCACCATTTCCATATAGATTGATGTTTTGCGGATTGATTTGGTTCAAATTAATCCCCAAGTTTTCCATGATGTTTTTATCTACTTTATATACACCATCTTTGGTGATGGCCAATTGATACCACTGCCCCTGTGCCAAAACGGAATGATCCGCAAAACTGTTTCCACCCCGAGTGGCATTGGTTTGTTCTGATTTTACCAACTGAACTTCAATTTTTTCGACCTCACGCCATTGCCCATTTTCATATTTCCTGGGATGAAAAAGGAGTTTGGATCTGATTTTTCCCTCAGGACTCTCAAAATGTTGGATCATGTAAGTCCAATCTTTTGAGCCTGAAAATGACAGTGAACGCGTTTTTTGACTTTTCAAGGGAGACCATTCAGTAACCCTAATGTCACTAATTTTTTGTTGGTTATTCTCAACGGGTAAATCAAAACAAACAAAAGGGATCCATTGATTTTCCCAAAGTTGCCATGCAGTGTTTTTAGGCCATTCACCTTGGTTTTCCCAATTAAATGAAAGCGTGAAGTTGCTATCCATTTCAGATTGTGAGAGGACTTTTCCTGACAAAATTTGGCAGGCAAGAATTAACGAATAAAGGAAAGTTCGATGACGTTGATACATGTTGCAAAGGAAATACCGGATGGCTAAACAAAAAAGCAGTTGAAATATTGCTCCTATTGTTGATAATTTAAAGAAATGTTGTATTATTGTGAATTCGATAGAAACAGACTAAGTTCGATTTCGCAATGAAGAAAGAGAGAATATATGTTATTTGTGGGGTGATTTTGGCCACGCTCTTTTCAGTGTCACTCAAGGCACAGGATCCAGAGTTTACGCAGTTTTATGCCAGTCCAATGTATCTCAATCCTGCCTTCGCGGGATCCGCCAAATGTCCGCGTTTGGTGATGAATTATCGCAATCAATGGCCAAGCTTGTCAGGTGCCTTTGTGACCAGTGCGGTGTCCTATGACCAGCATGTTGATGCAGCAAGAGGTGGAATTGGCGTGATGTTTATGAATGACCGTGCCGCTCAAAGTACCCTAACCTCCAATACCATTAGTGGTGTTTATTCCTATCAACAGCCCATCGGAAGAAAGTTTGCCATGAAAGCAGCACTTCAAGTTACTTATTTTCAAAAGTCGTTGGATTGGAGTAAATTAACTTTTGGTGATATGATTGATCCAAGAAAAGGGTTTATTTATGAAACAGCTGATGTTCCTAGAGGTGGGAAAGTATCTGGAATGGATTTTTCAGCTGGTGTAGTTGGGTTTACTCAAAAACTTTATTTCGGTGGTGCGGTGCATCATTTGACTGAGCCTAATGAATCGTTGATTGTCGGAACAAGCCGACTGCCTATGAAGTTTACAGGTCATATTGGAGCTTTGCTTCCTTTCAAACGTTCGTTCAAAGGTGAAACATCTTATATATCTCCAAATATTTTATATCGCCGTCAAGGTGAGTTTCAACAATTAAATTTCGGAACCTACGTTAACAAAGGACCTATTGTGGCAGGATTGTGGTTTAGAGGATTCATGTTTGGTAATAGTTACCGTGATTCTTTCATCACAACCTTGGGAATAAAATCAGACTATATCAATTTTGGTTACAGCTATGACATTACCATTTCTGAATTGACTCCGTCTACAGGAGGATCTCATGAGATCTCTGTAGTAATCAACTTTCCTTGCGTAAGAAGAAAGGTGAAATTCAGATCAGTGGCTTGTCCATCGTTTTAATCGAAAAGTTTAGGAAGCAATAAAAAGAAACAGGAAATCATGAAAAATCGTTCAATTTATTTCGCGTTATTGTTCTTACTTGTTTGCTCACAAGTAATGACTTCGTGTAAAAAGAATACTTCTGGTGCTACAGCATGGGAGTATAACACTCCTGAGAATGGGGGTTTCTTTAAAATGAAGTACAGAGAACAAGAGACTGGTCCCGGTCTTGTATTGGTTGAGGGTGGTACCTTCACCATGGGAAGTGTTGAAGAAGATTTGAAATTTGCGTGGGACAACATTGCCCGTCGTGTAACGGTATCTTCCTTTTACATGGATGAAACAGAAGTAACCAATCAGTACTGGTTGGATTATTTAACATGGTTAAAGTTGGTATATGGTGATGAGTATCCTGAATTGATCAATCGCGCATTGCCAGATACATTGGTATGGCGCGAAAAGATGGAGTTCAATGAGCCGTTTGTAGATTATTACTTGCGTCATCCAGCTTATCAAGAATATCCAGTTGTTGGAGTCAATTGGTTGCAAGCCAATGACTATTGCCAATGGAGAACAGATCGTGTGAATGAGTTTATTTTGGTTCGTGAGAAGATATTGAAATGGAATACTGCTGCACAAACGGCTGATGAGCATTTCACCACACAAACGTATTATGCAGGACAATACCAAGGGGAGCAAAAGTCTCCTGGTTTGAAGGATGTGAATGCCAAGAATGAAGATGGTAAAGGTTTCCGTCGTGTGCGCATGGAGGACGGTATGATGTTACCCAATTACCGACTTCCAACCGAGGCGGAGTGGGAATATGCTGCATTGGGATTGATTGGTAACTCTTTCCAAGAATTGGTTACAGATCGCCGTTCATATCCATGGGATGGTCACTTTGTAAGAAATGATGGATCAGATGGGTCGTATTTTGGTTCCATTCGTGCCAATTTTGTTCGAGGAAATGGTGATATGATGGGAGTCGCGGGTGCTTTGAATGATAATGCTGAAATTTCAGCTCCTGTTTATGCCTATCCTCCCAATGATTATGGATTG
>CANGVU010000076.1 GCA_947457325.1 Flavobacteriales bacterium
AACTTAGCACCACTCCCCCAATTGATAGAAGAAAAATTGCCTTGTGTTACAACCCCATTTCCCACCACACAAGAAACCAATCCTTGTGCGTTGCTGGTTAAGGCATGGTTCTCTTGATAAACAACAGTTCCCATTGCTGAACCATCGTGGATCATGAAAGTCAAGCTCACCGCGCTACTCGCCATCACACTTCCATCCGCATTGCGCATCACAGCCTGATAAGGAATACCCTGCGGAGATTGCGCTACTAATAAAGAAGTGATGAGGAGATGAAGAGATAAGGCAATAAACGTTTTCATGTTATTGTAATTTTAGACTAATGTAGTTATGCTGAGCGAGAAACAGAAACAAGGCGGGTAAGAGAAAAAGGATGAAACAGTAACCGAATTAACGAAAAACCAACAATCTCACTGTATCCAAACCTACAACAATGGTATAAAGGCCATTGGGCAATGATTGGACATCAAGAATATTGTTTTCGCGATGGTTAAGTTCTGATTCATACACTTGTTGACCGATGTTATTGAAAATCGCAATTACTTGATTGTTGGGATTCATTTGGGTATTTATGACAACAAAGTCTTGCGCTGGATTGGGATATAGGGTGATTTGTTCAACTCTACCCTCTTCAACGCCGGTTCCGAAACAATTCACTCCTGGTTGAAAATTAAAATCAGCGATGGTCTCGCTTTGAACAACATTTAAAAAACCATTGTGTGCAATTCCGTTGGCTGATAAAGCATAATCCAAATAAGTCAATCCTGTAATTGAATCGCTTAAACTTAAATTCATCTGATAGCACGTTAACGGCGAGGTCAAACACAAAGAATCATTCCATTCTGGAAATTCATCTGTTACTATGTGCATTCCGGTGCCTAGTTCATTGTCCAAACCATCTGTCACAGACCAAATCAAGGTATCTGGATTGAAAACTGGGGGAACAGTCAGGTAAGTTGCCGTTGTACTCCAAGACAACCATGCGCCTGAACAGGTATCGTTGGGTAAATTTTGACAATCGCTATTGAAACCCAGTTGCAACAAACGCCCATTGCACACTCCTGTGGTGTATTGTTCATTGCTGATGATGGTCAAAGGCTCAATGACATCCACAATAAAATTAGAATCCGCCACTGCCCCTTCAGAACAGATGTCTAAGTAATAACAACCGGGCAACCAACAGTCAAAAAAATCAAACACCGGCTGATTGGCTGTGAAATTCACTTGACCATCATTAACTACAACTCCTTCCTCATTGGTGATGGTGTAAAACAACATCTCTGTACCGCCCAAATCTGGAACACTGGTAAAGCCCATGAACACCGGTTCACAAACTTCACAGGCTACGGTTACCGTATCATAGAAAGTGATGGGACAATCTGAGCAACCGCCCATGGAGCAGCCCTCCCATCCCGTGGGATGATATACTGCCAAAATGGTATGAAAACCATTGGGGAGGAAATAGGTCATCTCTGCAGTTGGCGTGCTGAAAGAGAATCCATCCACTTCCCAATCCACAGAACCCGGTGCGGGAGTATCGAAATGAATGTAATACTCTTGGCAGGTCAGTGTATCCAATACCATTTGCGTTGGGCAAAGTTGTGTTGTAGCACAATCCACGTTGACAGGAAGAACCAGCGTGTACTCAGGTCCACAACCCGATGCATCTACCATGGCGATAACACTGTAAAGACCATCTTGCAAATAGGAATGTTGCTGATAGATTCCGGTTGGATCATTTGAAGTATCCCCAAAATCCCAGCTCACATTGCCTAGATTGACAGGTACATAGAAATCATAGGTATCACAATCCATCATCTGGGATTGGATTTGCGTTGGACAGCCGATGGTGGAGCAAAATGTCGCATTGATTACAGAACCATTGACATCATAGGTCATGAACTGCAAAGGTTGTCCAAAGGCATAGATCTGAAAATCAAAAGCATCCAATTGCCCTAGGCCAGCAAGATCCAAAGTGATGGTCAAATTGCATCCCGCCGTCATGCAAAGGGTGTCCCATTGCTCCAAGTTGCCCGAAGTAAAGTCCACCGATCCACCACCAATCGTCAAATTGGCTGCGGTGATGTTGTAAAATAAACCACCAGGACCTCCTGCAGTAACATTGGACTGAAAACGGAGATAATAGTTGATGCAATCTTGGGCGGAACTGATGTGTGCCAACATTGCAATAAAAGAAATGACTAATATTCTTTTCATATTGTTCAAAGGTAGTAATACTGGGAATCAAAACAATTCTCTTGGATCCATGCCGATTAATTTTTGCCAACTCAACCCTTCTTCGCTCAATTGGTAGATTTTATAGGGTTTGAATTGATTTGCAAAACGATGCAAACCTGAAACCTTGTCTTTGGATATTTTGACTTCTAAACCAACGTATTTATCTTTCCATTGGATGACAAAATCCACTTCAGCATTGGATTCGTTCCAATAAAACAATTTCAAATCTTCTTTTTGATAAGACAATAAATGAGCGCCGATGGCCGACTCTACCTTTCTACCCCAAGACTTCAAATTGATTTGTGCTTCTGAAAATGTTTCTACTCCTAGCGATGAAACTAAAGCATTGTTCATGACTTGCCATTTGGGACTACTACTACGCTGTCTGGCTTTGTCAATGGCGAATTTTTGTAAACCACACAATAAACCAGCTTGTTGCAACAAATCCAAGTAATGGGACAACGTGGTGGTATTCTTTGCTTCTTGCATTTGACCCAAAACCTGAGTGTAGGACAAAATTTGTCCCGAATATTGAATTCCCAATTCAAACAAACTTCTCAATAAAGCAGGCTTTTCTATTCGATGCATCAGCAAAACATCCTTGGTAATAACCGTTTCAATCAGCGCATTTCGAACATAGGATCTCCATCGATCCTCATCATGATAAAATTCAAATGTTCCAGGATAAGCACCAAAAAAAACGTACTCCTCTGGAGTTAGATTAAACGCCGTTTTTAACTCTTGATAAGTCCAGTGTCGTAAATTCCATTGTTCGAATCGACCTGCTAAAGACTCCGAAAGCCCTTTCTGCAATAACCAATGTGAAGATCCCAATAAAATCAATTGAATGGACTGATCATCATTGAATTTGTCTTGATCAACCAACTTTTTAATGATCTCGCTCCAATTGAATATCTTTTGAATTTCGTCAATTGCCAATACAACAGGAAGATCTGATTGCTTTTGCATGAGCTGTGCTTCGTTGTATATGGATTCCAGCCATTGCGCTCCGTTGGACAATATTGCGTCCGCCGTGTGATAAACACCCAAGCGTAGCTTTGATTGGAACAATTGCTTGACCAATGTTGTCTTGCCAACTTGCCTTGGTCCAACTATAACTTGAATCAATTTTGAGCCTTGGCTTAGCCTTGTATCCAACTCAGAATATATGTCTCGATGGAAGTTCATTTTTCAAAAATAGTACAAATTCAGAAATTACTCAATGGATTGAGTAAAATTACTCAGTCTATTGAGTAATTTCATAAAGCATTGAAATTTAATAGATAAAATTGATTTTAATCACACAATAGTTTAATTTCTTCAGTCATTTTAAAAACAAAAAGGGCCATCCAACGGACAGCCCTTTCAAATCACTATTTTTCAATTATGCCATACGAGCCTTCAATTCAGCATCGATAGCATCCAAGAAATGTTCAGTGTACAAGTAATGTTCTGGTTGTACTTTATCGCCATGGATACAAACGGCCAAGTCTTTGGTCATTTTTCCTGATTCTACCACATCCACACATACCTTCTCCAATGTTTGCGCAAAGCGAATCAACTCCTCATTTCCATCCAACTTTCCGCGGAAAGCCAAACCTTGCGTCCATGCAAAAATGGAAGCAATAGGGTTGGTAGAAGTTTTCTTCCCTTGTTGGTGTTGGCGGTAGTGACGGGTTACGGTACCATGAGCTGCTTCTGCTTCCATGGTCTTTCCATCCGGTGTAATCAAGGCTGAGGTCATCAATCCCAAAGAACCGAAACCTTGTGCAACAATATCCGATTGAACGTCTCCATCATAATTCTTACAAGCCCATACAAATCCACCTTCGCTCTTTAAGCAGAAAGCCACCATGTCATCAATCAAACGATGCTCATAGGTGATTCCAGCTGCAGCAAATTTCTCCTTGTATTCGTTCTCATACACTTCTTGGAAGATGTCTTTGAAACGACCATCATAGGCCTTCAAAATCGTATTCTTTGAAGAGAAGTACAAATTCCAATTGCGCATCAACGCTTGGTTGAAACAAGAACGAGCAAAACCATAGATACTCTCATCTGTGTTGTACATCGCCATTCCCACTCCATCCCCTTCATAGTTGTAAATGTCCCATGTCTTGGCTTCGCTTCCGTCTTCTGGAGTGAAGGTCATGGTCAACTTACCTTTTCCTTTGATTACGGTATCCGTAGCGCGGTATTGATCACCAAATGCATGGCGACCAATGTTGATCGGCTTAGTCCATCCAGGAACCAAACGAGGTACGTTAGAACAAATGATGGGCTCACGGAAAACAGTTCCTCCAACAATGTTACGAATGGTACCATTGGGGGATTTCCACATTTTCTTCAAACCAAATTCCTTCACACGCGCTTCATCTGGCGTGATGGTAGCACACTTTACTGCAACATTGTATTTCAAAGTAGCTTCCGCTGCCTCCACAGTCACTTTATCGTCTGTGGCGTCACGGTTTTCCATACCCAAGTCGAAATACTGGATGTCCAAATCCAAATACGGAAAAATCAATTTTTCTTTGATGCTCTTCCAAATGATTCGGGTCATTTCATCCCCGTCCATTTCGACAATGGGATTGGCTACTTTAATTTTACTCATTACAATGTTGTATTAATAGATCATTATGCTAATTCACGACCAGCGAAGAAGAAAGAACCTTCGATGGCAGCGTTTTCGTCAGAATCTGAACCGTGAACGGCATTGGCAGCGATGCTTGTAGCAAACATGGCACGGATGGTTCCTGGCTCAGCTTTGGTCGGGTCAGTAGCTCCGATTAATTTACGGAAAGACTCAACTGCATTGTCCTTTTCCAAAATTGCCGCAACGATTGGAGCGCTGCTCATGTACTCGCACAATTCGCCGTAGAATGGGCGCTCAGCATGAACTTCATAAAATTTCTGAGCATCGGCTAAGCTCAATTTTGTCCACTTCATCGCTTTGATGCTGAAACCAGCTTCGATGATTTTATCGATAATTTTTCCTGTGTTACCAGCAGCGGTTGCATCTGGCTTGATCATGGTGAAAGTTCTGTTTGACATGCTTTATTAATTTATTGAGCGGCGAATTTACGAAGACATTACCTTTGCGAAAAATGATTTTGTTATGAATACCGAAGTAATGACCAGCCAATTGGCGATGGAATGGGAAAACCAGTATGGAGCACACAACTATCATCCACTACCTGTGGTATTGGATCGCGGTGTGGGCGTGCATGTTTGGGATGTTGAAGGGAAACAATACTTGGATTTTCTTTCGGCCTATTCTGCGGTCAATCAAGGTCATTGCCATCCAAGAATCATCAACCGATTTTTGGAACAAGCGCAAAAACTCACCCTCACCTCTCGCGCTTTTTACAACAGCAAGTTGGGCGAGTATGAAAAATACATCACGGAGTTCTTTGGATACGATAAAGTTTTGCCAATGAACACGGGTGTTGAAGGCGGTGAAACCGCTGTGAAGTTGGCCCGCAAATGGGGATATACAGTGAAAGGCATTCCGGACAACCAAGCGCAAATGGTATTTGTGAATGGAAACTTTTGGGGACGCACCTTGGCTGCTATCAGTTCCAGCGACGATCCATCCAGCTATGCCGGTTTCGGACCATACATGAGTGGATACCTGAGAATTCCTTATAACAATTTGAATGCTTTGGAAGAGGTACTAAAAGACAACCCCAATGTGGCTGGCTTCATGTTTGAACCCATCCAAGGCGAGGCTGGAGTGGTTGTTCCGCACGAAGGATACTTGAGAGGTGTTCGCGAATTGTGCACCAAGTACAATGTATTGATGATTGCCGATGAGGTGCAGACTGGATTGGCCCGTACAGGAAAAATGTTGGCCTGTGATCACGAAGGCGTTAAGCCAGATATTTTGGTATTGGGCAAAGCTTTATCCGGCGGCACCATGCCAGTGAGTGCAGTGTTGGCCAATGATGAAATCATGATGACCATCAAGCCAGGGGAACATGGATCAACCTATGGCGGAAATCCATTGGCCTGTGCCGTTGCGATGGAAGCCTTGCAAGTATTGAAAGATGAGAAGATGGCAGAAAATGCGGAGGCCTTGGGACAACAGTTCCGCGAAGCCATGGAAGCTTTGAAAGCCAAGACGGATAAAATTGTATTGGTTAGAGGTCGCGGTTTATTGAACGCCATTGTCATTAACGACCACGAAGATTCTCACGAAGCGTGGGACATATGTGTCCGTATGGCGGAATTGGGATTATTGGCCAAGCCTACCCATGGA
>CANGVU010000077.1 GCA_947457325.1 Flavobacteriales bacterium
GTATTTTATTTCCCAATGCTTTTGGTGGATCCAATGGTTATTTCAAAATGAATTCCCCTGAATCATTGAAAGGAATTAAGCGAGACATCAAGCCAATTGTTGAGGTTATGGACCCCTATTGGGGCGGCCAAAGCAGCAGTGGTGGCGCATTTTATTTTGGTTGGTTTGCTGTGGTATTTACGATACTCGCCTTGGTTTTCTTAAAAGACAACGTCAAGTGGGCATTTCTGGCTGCGACTTTGCTTGCGTTGGGTCTAAGCGTAAAAGACATGACAGGATTGAATGATTTTTTCATTCATCACTTTCCGATGTACAAGAAATTTAGAGATTCTAAAATGATCTTGATGCTTTTGCCCACTGCTTGGGTGAGCCTTGCAGGACTGATGTTGAATCAAATCTTGGATCAGAAAATGAAATGGGAAGAGATGGGCAAGAAATGGATGATGGTCTCTGGTGGAATTTTGGCGGTGGTATTTTTGATGATGGCACAGCCCAAAATGATAGGAAATTTTGAAACAGAGGATGAGGCTGACAAGATAACCAATCGGTTGGTGCAGTTTGAGGTAATCAAGAATCCCAATGCTATCTCAACCCAGGAAATGGCGCTGGTAGATAAGGTGGAAACGGCAGTAGTTGATGCTCGCATCAATATGTTCACTGCTGATGTGCAAAGGGCTTTGTTGTTTGTCATTTTGCTTTTGGGCAGTGCATTTGTGATGTTGCGTTGGTCTAAATTACAACTCCCGATGTTGGCCATTATTGGACTGATGATTTGGGCGGATCAATGGGGCGTTTGCAGAAGATATTTAAACAATGACAAGGAGAAGGGAAAGTATGTACGTTATGTTAAGGCAGACGAAAAAAATGTTCCAGTGATTCCAACCAAGTCAGATTTGTTCATCCTAGAAAATGAAAAGAGAGACGCCAAAGGTTGGGCGGAAAGCAAGAAGAATATCTTGGAAGCAATGGCCGAAGATGAGCATTGGAAAACTTACAAGAACGGGGAAGTGAAAGATCAAATCGCATCTTTTGCCGCATTGAATTTGTCTTCGCATTACCGCGTGTTCACATTACAAAACCCTTTCAATAATGCTGACGTAAGTTATTTGCACAAGAGCATAGGGGGTTATCATGGAGCCAAGTTGAAACGCTATCAAGAAGTCATAGAGTTTTGTATTCAGCCAGAGATGAAAGACATGATTGATTCTTTGCGTTCCGGGAGACAGCGAGGGGCGTTTGAGAATACCCCAGTGTTGAATATGCTCAACGCAAAGTATGTTGTTTACAATGCTGAGAATCCTCCGTTGGTTAATCCCAACGCATGCGGTGCCGCATGGTTTGTAGAAAAGTTGAATGTTGTCAAAAATGCCAATGAAGAAATTCAAGCATTGTCCGCGATTGATCCAAAGATGGAGTTGGTGGTCAATGAAAAATTCGCTAACCAATTGGTGTCCTCACCAAGCGATAGTTTAGATAAAATTTCATTAACGCAATACGCACCCAATCACTTGGTGTATAGCGCTAAAGCAAAAGCCAAAAGGACTGCTGTTTTCTCTGAAATCTATTATCCAGAAGGATGGAATTGCTACATAGACGGTCAGTTGGCAGAAGTGGCACAAGTCAATTTTATTCTTCGCGCAGCTGTAGTGCCTGCTGGAGAGCACCAGGTAGAATGGAAGTTTGAACCTGCTGTTTGGGAGAGAGGAACCAATCTGTCTAGCATAGGTTCCATGTTGATGATTGTGTTGTTATTGGGAACAACTTTCTTGGCCTACAAAAAACGTTGAATCATTTCCCTTTTGAAAAGCCAATGGCACTGAAAAGGAAGATCAACGGATAAATGAGGTTGGGCATCAGCGTGTAAGGAAAATGTTGAAAAGCGTAGTTGGGATTGGCATAATCCCAGGCTTGGTGCGCATTGGGAATACCACCGTATCCAATCACCATTTGAGCAGCGATGCAAATAAGAATCAGAGCATGAATCGATCTGATCAAAGCCGAGTTGAATTTGCTCCACAAAGCCAATCCTACAATCCCTAGGGCGGGTAGCGCATATATCAAAGGGCTGCACAACAAGGTTGAAACTTGTTTGTATTCTTGAAGGCCATGGAACAATGGAATCAAAGAAAAGGAAACAATGGCGGGTGCAAAAAGCCATTTTGCATTGAGGCTGTTGGACCAACTAAGTCCTTTTTTGCTATATAGCACAAACCAAATGATAAAACCCAATAGTATCCAAGGATAAAGAAAATGAATAACCCCTCCTTTTCTGTCCATGTACCAGCGGTTCAATGAAAGTACACTTTGAAACAAACCCCAAAGTACCCAAGCCAAAGCAAAGAAGTGGGTATTGCTCCTTGTTTTTGGATCTAAGCTTCTCCACAGAGGCAGAAGGCTAGTAAAAATGATGGCCAAGGTTGCATAAACCATGGGCATGTTGTATGGAATCTCAAGCATCTGTTAATTCTTGTTGGAGGGAACAAGTTGCCCACCCAATTGTTTCATTCAAAGGTAAACGATATTAGCTTTGCACAAATGGTTGGAAGTTTGAAGGAAATGGCAAGAAAGGCTTGTCAATGGGCATGGGTGGATGACAACCATGAATTGGAAGTGGCATGGCAAGAGCACTGGGAGGACATCCCTAAGTCATTTCAGAAAATTCAATCGCCAAGTGTTTTTTTATCGCCAGCGTATCTCAAAGCTTTGGAAGGGCCATACAAAGTGATGTATTGCCTATACAGACAAAAAGGAGAGCCCATTGGCTGGGCTGTTTTGTTTCTCTCATCATTCACAAGTCAAGCGCTGCCCATTGATGCTAGTCAATGTGTGGGCCTTAGGCAATGGGTAATACAGAAGTGGCAGCGCAAAGGAGCCTCTCAGTGGGTTTTGTTAATGGGTAATCCATTTGTGTCTGGAGAGCATGGTTTTGTTTTTAAGGAAGGCATTTCATTGGAAGTACAATCAGAAATATTGTGCTTGTCCATGAACAAAAAGGTAGTGGATTTGCGCAGCCAAGGCTGGAAGGTAAACATTTGTTTGATCAAGGATTTCCATGAACAACGTAAGGATTTACAGCAAGCCTTGAATGGTTGTGGTTTTGCCACCATGGAAGCTGATCCCATTATGGTATTGCCTATTCTCCCAGAATGGAACAATTTTGGCGATTACCTCAGTGACCTATCCAGTAAATTCAGATCCAAAGCACAAACCGCCAAAGCCCGCTCTAGTCAACTGATTCAAGAGGTATGGAATGAAGACACCATCAGTTCTCGAATTGATGAATGGTATCCATTGTATGAGCAAGTATATCGCCGCGCTAGTCACCGCTGGCTGCAGTTGACGGCTGATGCATTGATCCAAATGAAAGTAGGTTTAAAAGACAAAATGATTTTTAACGCTTACACTTTAGCAGGAGAGGTCGTTGGTTTTTCAACCGCCATTATTGGAGAAGAAGAGATGGAGGCCCATGTCGTGGGATTTGATTACGAAAAGAACAGAACGCATTATTTGTATTCGCGCATTTTGTACGATTATGTGGAATTGGGCATCAATCATAAAGTGCCTAGAATCGTTTTTGGGCGAACCGCCATTGAAATGAAGTCGGCATTGGGGGCGTTGCCTGTTAATTACTCAGCGTCTTTGAGACATGCACAACCGCTGACCAATCTTGCCGTTCGTTGGTTGACAGGATCCATCGAGTATAACGCTCAGGGCATGCGTCAGCCTTGGAAAAAAGAGGTTGAGGAAAAATTGACCCTACTTTTGCCGAAGTAATCATGCGGCAAGAACGTAATATTTTGTTGGTCTTGGCGGCCATTCAATTCACCAATATCGTGGACTTCATGATCATGATGCCCATGGGTGATATTCTAAAAAAAGAGTTGATGATTGGTCCGGGAGCTTATGGATTCTTGGTATCTTCTTATGGCTTGGCTGCAGGGCTGTCTTCTTTTTTAGGAGTGTTTTATTTGGATAGTTTGGATAGGAAGAAAGCTTTGTTGGTGGCTTATATGGGATTTATTTTGGGCACGATGTCCAGCGCTATTGTCCCCAACACCGAAGATCCAAATCTGAACTATTATTTGTTTATTGGTACCCGTGTATTGACAGGCTTGACAGGAGGATTATTGGGGGGATTGGTTATGTCCATAGTTGGGGATTTGATTCCCTTGGAGAGAAGGGGCAAGGCAATGGGTGTAGTTACGCTGTCCTTTTCTTTGGCAGCTGTTTTGGGTGTGCCATTGGCATTGGTTCTGGTGGATGCATTTGACAACAATTGGCATGTTCCGTTTTACGTCATCAGCGGATTGAGTTTTTTGATTTTATTGTTGGCCATAAAAGTTATGCCTCCCATTCAATCTCACTTGAACAAGACAGCACCTTTTCAACCTTTGGCAACCATCCAATCGGTCTTGGGTTCAGTTGCTCAGCGCAATGCTTTGTTGTTCACTATTATGTTGGTATTGGGACAATTTACCGTCATTAGTTTTCTGACACCTTTTATGATCAATAATGTTGGATTGGAGCAAAGCCAAATCAAGTACATCTACATTACGGGCGGGGCGGCAACGGTGATGTCGGGAATAGCCATTGGTAAGGCGGTGGATCGCTGGGGAAGGTTTAGGGTTTTTACTTTTTTTGCTTGGATGTCATGCCTGACCATGTTAGCCAATACTCATTTGACACACGTGCCATTGTATGTGGTATTGTTTATTGCCGTCTTCTTTTTTACATTTATTTCAGGACGAATGATCCCCGCCAACACCATCATATCTGCATTGGTGAACCCAGCCCAACGTGCGGGTTTCATGAGTTTGAACAGCAGTGCCCAGAGCTTGGCCAGCGGTACAAGTGCCATCATCGCAGGGGTAATTATTTCGCAGAAGGATGAGTATTCTCCACTGGAGAATTATCATTGGGTGGGATATTTGGCTGTTTTTTTTACGCTTATATCATTGCTGATTGTTAGAAGAATTAAGAAAATAACTGCAACAAAAACACCTGCATAATATAAATTCGTCCCATGCGATTGGTAGCCCAAATCCCTCATCCTCATTTGCGTCTTGTTGTACATGAATACAACGGAAAGTACATTGTTGAAGTGGAAGGAGGAAGATGCAAGCAAGGATTTAAGTTTGACAAAGAGAACTATGATTTGACTGCTGTCCAAGAATGGGTGTTGAACAATGCAGAACAAATGATGGAGCAGATGCACAAGATGCATGATTGGCTCCGAACGATAAAACCAAAAGAATGAAAAAAAACATTTGGATCATTGCTGTGATGGCGGTGCAATTTGCGGCCTTGGGATATTTATTTTGGAATCAGCGCAGCGGTAATCTTCCAGCGGAGTTACCGGATGCACCAGAGGCATCTGCGTTTCAGGATACGGCCAACGTTAAATCCGCCATTGTTGCCTACATCAATGGGGACAGTATTAACACCCATTTCCAATACATCAAGGATCAAGAAGCGCGTTTGCAGAGCAGTTTGAAAGGAGCTGATGCTGAATTTCAAAGAGAATATGCCAAGCGTGAAAAGGAAGCGCAAGATTTGTTGCAGTATGCCAATAGCAAGCAATTGCCAGAGGATGAGGCCCGTGTGGTGGAGGAGCGCTTGGCCACGCTGCAAGGAGAATTGCAACAGATAGATGCTAAGATGTCTGAAGACATTGCCGCCAAGAAGGAGGCCATGACCATAGAATTGAACAACAAAGTAAAGAAGTACTTGGATCGATATGCCAAAATGAAGAACATTGATTTTGTGCTGAACTACCAAGAAGGTATTCCCATTGTATTGTATGGCAACAATGCTTTTAATGTAACCTCGGAGGTATTGAAGGGATTGAATGAGGAGTATCAACAAGAGAAAAAGAAGTAACATGGTATTTGCGCATCAGAAGTATTTAAGTGGAGCCGCGGAGTATTTATTGTTCATGTGGCAAATGGAGGATTTGGTGCGTGCGGTCAATTTTGATATTGATGCATTGGATGGTTTTATTACAACCTTGACACAGGATGAGTCACAGCAGCTGGAAGAGCGCAAGTGGTTTCAGGATTTGATCAGGGACATGAAGTCAGAGAAGATTGAGAAACGAGGGCATCTGACGGCATTGGAGGAGATATTGGCAGAGCTTACGTACTTGCATCAAACTTTGCTCAAGGTATGGAAGGATGCGGATTACATTCAAATGTATGAAGCCGCAAGACCCAATCTGGAGGAATACATCCGACGCTCCAAAGGGGTAAGTCAAAATGAAGTAGAATTATGTCTGCACGCCTTGTATGGATTGTTGGTATTGCGGTTGAGGCGTGAGGCCATATCCGCAGATACAGAAAGTGCAATGAACACATTCTCGCAGATGTTGGCATCTTTGAGTGGGCATTTTTTTAAAATGAAACAAGGCGACCAAAAGGCCGCCCTGAATTAACAACAACAACATATCCGACACAGTCAGGATAGCATCTTAAGAGAGCAA
>CANGVU010000078.1 GCA_947457325.1 Flavobacteriales bacterium
AATCTTAAGACTGCATAAGTACGCAGCCGAGGTAGTAGGTAAGCCCATCAGTGTATTTGATTCTGCTGAACTAGCAGCGGAATTATACAACATGAATTTGGCTCCTGCTAAAATTGACATCGGAAAATTGGCCAATGAATGGTCTACTTCTCGGGAGCACTACAAAAACCAAAGAGAATTTTTAGAAGATAAATTGCAAAATTTCATCGAGGAGTCCGGTCACGAATTGGAACCCAGAGATGTTGTCTTGTATGGTTTTGGACGTATCGGCCGTTTGGCAGCAAGAGAACTCGTAAGACAAGCTGGAAGCGGACAACAGTTGCGTTTGCGCGCCATTGTCACCAGAGAAAATGATGACTTGAGCATCAAGAAACGAGCAGCGCTTTTTGAAAACGATTCAGTGCATGGTCGATTCAAAGGAACAGTTGAAACTGATTATGAAAACAAATGTTTGATCATCAATGGTCAACGCGTTTTTATGATTGGAGCCAAAGATGCTGCGTCCATTGACTACACTGCATATGGCATAAACGAAGCTTTGGTCATTGACAACACAGGCGTTTTAAAAGACAGAGAAGCTTTGAGCGCGCATTTGAAATCCAAAGGCGTTAGTAAAGTATTGCTAACAGCGCCAGGCAAGGAAATTCCCAACATTGTATACGGTATCAATCACCGAGATTTGGACATAGAAAATGAGACTACTTTCTCTGCAGCATCTTGTACCACCAATGCCATCTGTCCGATATTAAAAACGATACACGATTCTTTCAGCATAGACAAAGGTCATATTGAAACCGTTCACGCTTACACCAACGATCAAAATTTGTTGGACAACATGCACAAGAAAAGCCGACGTGGTCGTAGTGCAGCCATCAACATGGTAATCACTGAGACTGGTGCTGGAAAAGCAGTAACCAAGGTTATTCCTACCCTAGCCAATAAGCTCACTTCTAATGCTGTTCGTGTCCCTACCCCCAATGGTTCATTGGCCATCATTCACGCTTATGTGGACAAGCCAACCACCAAGGAGGAAGTGAATGCTATGGTAAGAAAAGCCGCATTAGAAGGCGATTTAGTAAATCAAATTTTCTACAGCATAAGTGAGGAATTGGTTTCTAGCGATATCGTAGGCAATGATTGTTGCAGCGTGTTTGACAGCCAAGCCACTATAGTCAGTCCAGATGGAAAAGGCGTTGTGTTGTATGTGTGGTATGACAATGAATTTGGTTACACCAAGCAAGTAATTCGCTTGGCAAAATATGTAGCCAAGGTTCGCCGCAGCATGTATTATTAATTGAACTTTAAACCAAAAAAAGGGTCTTCTTTCAAGACCCTTTTTTTTCAGCCTATATTTATCAAATGAACAATAAAAAAATTATCAGAACCATTTTAGCTATAGTCATTGGTATCATAGCCGGTATTTTTACCAACAGTGGGCTTATTGAATTATCGCCCATGATTATTGCTCCACCAGAAAATGTAGATGTCACCACAGCAGAGGGACTGCAATCCAGCATTCATTTGTTTCAACCCAAACATTTTATCATGCCCTTCTTGGCGCATGCACTGGGAACTTTTGTTGGTGCATGGGTGGCCATGAAAATTGCGCAAAACAATGAAAAAAAGATTGCACTTTTCTTCGGAGTATTCTTCTTAATGGGTGGAATCAGCGCTGTAGCCATGATACCTGCGCCCACTTGGTTCAATGCAATTGATTTGACCTTGGCTTATATCCCAATGTCACTTTTGGCATGGTATGTAAACGGAAAAAAATAAGAGGGCAAAACCCTCTTATTTTTCAAATCTATTTCCAACAAATTTTCACTTCTCTATCTGGCCAACTTTACCCATAGCCATTACCTCTCTCATCGTCTTCTGCATTCCTTCTGTTGACCCATCCAGGAAAATCACATTGCCTTTACCATATTCTGCAAAGTTCTTGATGGCCTCTGTCCACATGGAAAACATAATCATATTGGCGTCCAAATTGGCCTCTTGCATTTCCTTGGCAGCATTCTGCATACCTCTGGCAACTTCTTCTCGAAATAGAGCAACTCCTTGACCTCTCAACTGAGCGGCTTCTCTTTCCGCTTGAGCAGCAATCTTAATGGCATTTCCTTCTGCTTCTGCCGCCTTGGTTTTGGTAATCAATAAAGCTTGCCCTTCGTTCTCAGCTGCCGCCTTCAAATTGTTTGAAGCAACAACTTGGCTCATGGATTTCAGAATAATCTCATCAAAGGTGATGTCGTTGATTTGCAAATCATGCAAATGATATCCCCATTCCTCAATGATGGTATCAATTTGCTCCTTCACATGATCAACAATTTCTCTTCTTAATCCCAATACCTCCGCTTGCTTTTTTGTGGCTACAAAAGAACGGATATTACCCTCAATGGTTCGAATAAGCGCTTGCATCAAGCTCTTGTCGTCGATGAACTTAAAAGCTACTTTCTTAATGGTTTCCTCCTCTGCATCCTGAACACTGAAAAGCAACATCGATTTAAAATAAACATTAGCTTGGTCATTGGTCACTGCTTGAAACTCCAACTCCACCGATCGATTTTGAGTAGAAACCCTTTTAAAAACGGTTTCAATAAAGGGAATGAGAAAATTAAGTCCAGGTCTAATTACCCTGCGGTATTTACCAAAAATGGTAACTACTGCTACATTTCCTTGTTGTACCGTTTTCAAACCCAAAAACAGCACGACGCCTAACGCGCCAAAAATGATCCAATTCATGATTTAAAATTTATTTTAAAGATAGCACAATAATGAAGTTAAATAAAATGCATTGCTATATTTGTAAGGCTTTAACTGGAATTGTGAAAAGGCTAAGTGTACTAACATTTGATTACGAAATTTTCTTTGACGGTCAAAACGACTTGGAGCACCTCATTACCAAAACCCAGAAGCTCACCGATATCGCCAATCACCAATCTGTCCCCCTTTCTTTCTTTATTGATATTGCATATCTGGAAGCATTGAAAAGATGTGGTCTTCATCATGAATTCAAACGCATCAAAGACCAGCTGAATTGGCTATCCACCTGTGGTCATGAATTACAATTTCATTGGCACCCGCATTGGATTACCAGCACCTGGAACGAGGAAAAGAAACTTTGGATTTTCAATAAGGCTGATTACTCTTGGAATGGATTTGTTGAGAACCACGGAATGGATAAAATGATTGGTGCATTGAAACTTTGCTTGGAAATTTTCAAAACAGAATTCGATATTGTTCCATGCGCTTTTAGAATGGGCGGATTGGCTGTAGAAGAGCCTCAACATTATTTGAAGACAATTGAAAATTTAGGCTTTACCATTGAAACCAGTGTTTTTCCTGGATTCTTCAAAGAGTGTAAGTTCTTTACAACCGATCATAGAAAAACACCCAATAAAACCCATTGGAAAATTGATTCACAAACAGGTTGTTTCAAAGAACAACAACAAGGGGGAATCTTGGAAATACCCATTTCACAGGCCTACACCAAGGAATTGGACTTTTGGAAAAAAGCCAATTTATCTTTGAATTATCGCTGGCTCAAATGGAGCTCACAAGAAGAGGAAGGGACATATGCCCAATCTCCAATGAATCTTGAAGTAAAAAAAGAAATTCTTCCAAGAACAGCTTCTTTGGATAAAGCGGATAGAGCAACAAAAATGCTGTTTCGTTCTGTGACTGAGCAAATCTGGGAAAATGGAGCTGACTTTGTCCTCTGGCTCAACCATCCCAAAAGTTTGAATTTATACAGCTGGTCTGCCCTAAGAGATTACATTGATTGGGTAAAGAACAATAGTGGCCAATTCATCACCATTGAGACATTGAAAAACAAACTATGAAAAACTTGCTCTTCATTGCCTATCAATTTCCTCCAATAGGAGGCGCTGGGGTAAGGAGAAGTATTCAATTTGTCAATCACCTTCCAAAGCTAGGATTTCAACCCATTGTTGTCACTATTCAAAATAATGAGAGCACCAAAACCGGAAAGCCTTATGATGAATTCGGATTAAACCAAATCTCCTCCACAGATAAAATCCATCGCTTAAAAGCCCATATTTATCCTCGTTGGATTAAAACACTTCAGCGTCTAAGATTGTATAGATTATTCTGGTTTTTATTTTACCCTTTCTTTTGGGAAAGAGGATGTCTATGGCCCTTACTCTCCAGCAAAAAAATTGCGGAAATTGGCAAAGAAAACAACTGCAAAATCGTGTACACTTCCAGCAGTCCATACTTTACCATTCTGCTTGGCTGGTGGCTGAAGAAAAAATACGGATTCAAATGGGTAGCTGACATCAGAGACCCATTCACCGATTGTTATGCCTATGCTTTTCCTTCCAAGATTCATTGGTACTTGAGCAGAACCGTAGAACATTATCTTCTCAAATCAGCGGATCACGTCATTGTGAACAATGATGAAGTAAAAAAGTTGTATACAAATCAATATGGTTTTTCATCTCAAAAGGTTTCAACCGTACACAATATGATTTCCCATGATTAAGATTGGCTACGCTGGTATACTGCAATACTACCCAAAAAGAAGCAAACATTGGACGCATGGCATTACAGATCTATTTTGGACTTATCGCCCTGAATCTATTGACCCCAGTTTCAGGTCACCCCTGCCTCTTTTTAAAGCAATGGCCACTCTCAAAAAAGAAAAATCCATTGGTTCAAATGATATTCAATTTCACCTATGGGGAGGCATTGATCCCTATTATCAAACATGTATCGAAGAAATGAATATGGGTGACTCCATTTTAATTCAAGGATTTCAATCCAACACCGATACCATCGACAAGCTCAAGGAAATGGATCTTCTATTTCTGCCATTGGAAAAGTCAAATTCTCCTTTACATCGAAACCTCTTTATTCCAAGCAAATTATTTGAGTACATTGCCATCAATAAGCCAATACTTGGACTTTGTGAAGATTCAGAAGCCAAAGAAATTTTAGAGAACTCTGGGCTTGGCAAAATCATCGATCCCGAAAATGAAAATGAGTTGGTAAATTACCTTCACCAACTCATTTTAAATCCAAATTTACTCGGTCAGTTTAAACGCAATGATGAAGTAATCATGCAATTTTCAGCAGAGACCGCCACTCAAAAATTGGCCAATATTTTCAATCAAATTTAAGACTTGGTTTGGTTGCTTTTCCATACAACCAATACTACCATGCCAATGAGCATCAGAAAGTAAACAACACCATCACGCTTTGACTCATCGTGCATGACTCGATGCACCGCTTGCGGGATAGAATCCATTGGATTAAGTCCTCCTTTCTTCAACTCCTCCACAGGCAAATTTTCATAGGTTGGCTCTTTCCATTCCTCCGGGATTTGAGACAGATAACGATCATACTCCGAAAGATAGTCCTTGGCTGTTCGGTGGCTTAGACCGCACAATGCGTAATACTCATCCAATTCCAATTTCCTTTTGTTATGCAAAGAAATCAAATACTGTTGTCCTTCGGGACAACCAAAACCATCATAAACCGGAGCGGGATTAGTAACGACATAACGCGCCTGGTAATGTTCTGTATTGGGTGTAACTTGGAATTGCAGATCCGCAGGAAAATGAGCTTCGTCATAACGCACATGCATGCGGGTAAAGAAGATATTACTCCAATTGGCATTCACTCCTGCCATTGTAAAATCCTGATTGATGGGCGGAGGTCCAACACAAGGATCACATTTCATTCCTCCCCAACTGGGCGTGACGTTCCAAGCATATTCCAAAAAGACGACATTCTTCCCCTCCCTCTGCCATTGATGATCAAACAATCTTTTGTAAAACGGACCAAAGTCTTGCTTAACAGTCAAGGGAATATTCCTGTCCGTGGGCAACTTTACTGTGCGGTAATTGGTACATTCCACTCTACCTGTGTGGGAAAAAGCATAGACAATCATATCCTGAGAACCTTCACTATTGGCCATTCCCAAACGCAATGGCAACATAAACTTAGGATGGGTAAATCGCACTTGTATAGGACGCAACTGATCGAAACCTGCTTTCTTCATCTCATCTAAATTGACTTTTACAACAAAAAACTTCATATTGCTTTTGATGTATGGCGCCAATACCCTTTCCGCTTTTGCAGGAATCTTGTAGCCATTGTCTGTTAACCAATTTTTCAGTCCATTGCTCTCTGTTGCAGACAACAATAAAATATCGTATTCACCAACTGTATACTGCGCCTCGATGGTTACTCCGTATTCTTTTTTTGCCAAGGACTTTACTCGCAAATCCGTCGACTCATCCATATTTACGGATGTGGGATAAGCCATATCTTTTTCCTCAATATATTGTCGCTGACAAGGGTTATAATCATAATACTCTGCCAAACGTGGTGATGAATAAGCATCCAAACGATTAAAAATCCCACGGTCTACAATGGAGATGTCTTGTCTTGCCAAGACCACAGGTACAGGAACCACCATGGCAAAATCCTTG
>CANGVU010000079.1 GCA_947457325.1 Flavobacteriales bacterium
CCATGGCACAGCTCTTTCTATGACATGCCAATCACCGACTTTAGCATGACCTTGAAAGGGCATGTAAAATCGTGGTCGCTCAGCAACTCAAAAGGCGAAAACCGTACCATCCAATATGACGCTTCTGGCAAGGTAACCGACGATACTTTTCGAGGGACAACGCAAACCTTTGTCCCTCCTGATTTCATGCTCATCAAACTCAAAAAAGAATTGGAGAGGAAGTATCCGATAGCACAACGACAAGACACATCAACTCACAACAATCAAGGACAATTGATTCACAAACAAGTGAAAGATAATTATTACGATAGAGTTTCAGATTACAATGAGAGAAACATCTTTGACCATCATGGCAAGATACTAACGCATCAAAAATCGTATTCCACCACTGAAATGAGGGCTTGGAATTCTCTGTATGGACATGATCAACCCACCTATATCACCACCACCCACACCTCCTTTTTGGCCATCTTCAAATACAACAAAAAAAGGAAATTGAAAGAAATTGAATACCTCCATTCAGATCCGTTTCAAAACCTAAAAATGGTTTATTTGTATGACGCCAACGACAACCTCATCGCCACCAACCGCTATGACCACTACAACATTCGCATTGGCTACATGAAAGACAACTACCTCAGTGAACTCATCCCTACTGACATCGACACCAATTTTTCCATCACCTCCATCTATCCAGAATACTGGAGTCAAGGAAGTCCCGCGCACAACGAATGGAAATTCAACGATCAAGGTCAGAAAGTAGAATACAACGCCTACGGATACAAACCCAACGGAGGAGCAGCTGTCATCAGCTTTATTGCCAAATGGGAATACGATGAAAAAGGCCAACTGAAAAAGGAAATTCATTTTGACATTTGGCACAACCGAATCAGTAAAGTAATGGAATTCGATCAATATGGAAACGTCATCAAAGAAACGGAAATCGGGTACGATGGTAAAAAAGACAAAATCACTGAGATGAAGATTGAATATTATTCCAAATAAAATGGTGAACCCATGAAAAAGAGAAATGCAATGGCAAAACTGCCAACCTATCTACTGTGCTACTGGTGCATTTTCTCCATCACAACATCATTGACTTCATGCGGAAAAACGCTGCCCCTTCGACAAAAACATACCCAACCTTTGAACCAATCATTCAAAGGAAAATTCCAAAACCAATCATTTAAAATAAGCGGAAGAAATCATTACCAAGACTACACTTCTATTCTTCAAGAGTTGGAAATATTTCACCATGAATCAGAATCAATCAGCATTGAATTTGGACTCAACAACGAACTTTACATTCGCTATCCAAAAGGTGGTGACACCTCAACTTCAATATTCAATGGAAAATTCAAGAGAAATGGGAGCTATCAAATTTGGTTACGCAGAAAACGAGTCGAAATCCCTCCCCTTTTTCCTATCATTTACAGCCGCGTCGACATAAAACGGCTACGTTTCCAATTGGACTTAGAAAACAACTTGGTGATTCACAACAAATGGGCACGCACAGCCAATATTTTTATTCTTGCAGCAGGTGGAAGTGGTAAATACAACTGTTACTTTTACCAAAAATGAAGGATGAAATAATATTGTTCAATGATTCCATTTGAATTCGAAGCTCCACTTTGGCAATATGCTGGCAAAGGCGGCTGGCACTTTTTGAGTATTCCCTCTAACATTTCCTTGGAAATAAGATCAATTTTTAAAAACCAAGAAGAAGGTTGGGGTCGGCTAAAAACTACGGCTACAATTCATGCCTTATCCTGGGAAACTGCCATTTGGTTTAGCGCTAAAGACAATATGTACTTACTACCCGTTAAAACCGACATCAGAAAAAGGACTCAAATCAAAGTAGGTGACATAGTGATGGTCAGAACTTCATTTTTTCTAAATCAATAAATATGTGTAACTGAATTTGCAATAAATTCAATTATTCATTAGTCAACACCAATCAAGCTAAGCACATGGAAAACAAATCGATTTATTCAGAAGCTCCCAAATACTATCACTACTATTTCGACTTGATAGAAAGTGATAATCTCATCAACGAGTTGGAAAAAAGTCATCAATACATGCTAGACTTGTTTCAAAAAATAAACACTGCGAACGAGAATTTCTCATATCAAGAAAATAAGTGGACAACCAAGCAAGTCATTAGGCATATCATCGACTGTGAAAGAATTTTTGGCTACAGAGCCCTTCGTTTTGCTCGATTCGACAACACCATGCTTGCTGGTTTTGACGAAAACAAATACATGGAACCTCCATTGCATCAAAATGAGAATATTGATGCACTCACTCATGAATTCGTGAACGTGAGAAACTCGACAATTTCATTGTACAAATCCATGAATGACCAAATGCTAGATTTCAGGGGAAGTGTTGATGGAACTTTCAACAGTGCAAGAACCATAGGTTTTATGATTGTGGGACATCAATTGCACCATTGTCTGTTTTTAGAAAAGAATTATTTTCATGAATCGTAACAACAATGAAAAATTTCCTTCTTTTATTTCTGGGGATTGCTGCAATATTTTTCCTTGGATTTCAACTATCAAATTATATTGTCAAACCCTCAACAGCAGAGGTTACTCAAATCAACGATTTATTAATTTTTACAGATAGCCGACCCATAACACCCTTTGACAGTTTAGGTACAGTCGAAATTGGATTCGTCACTGGAACACAATATGAATCCATACGAAACAATTTAATTAAAAGAACAAAGGAAAAATTCCCGCATGCTAATGCTATTATTTTAAAGTTTGACAAAAAAGGCATTGATAAATGTGAAGCAATCAAACTAAAATAACTTCAACCTCATAGAAATTTAAACTGGCCATACAACGTTCTTTGTTATTCAAAAACCCCGAAATATGAATAAAACAATATTGTTAGCCATATCGTTTTTTCTCAGTTTCATAGGTGCTGCACAAGAAAGTTCTGTGGGCAGTTGGAATATCCTTAATCTCAAATACCCCATTCATCGCAAATGGAGCGTTTTTGCAGAAACGCAAGTTCGTTCACTTCAATTTTACGACCATTTTCACTACTACGAATACAAAGGCGGTGTAAACTACAAAGCTTCGCAATTCGTTACTCTTACGCTTGGAGCCGGCAGTTATCAAACCTTTCAGGAAGGCGGTGATTTCTTAACACCCAAAAAAAATGATGAGTTTCGTCTATGGCCACAAATAACCATTCAAACCAACTTGGGTGCCGTGAAGATGGAACAACGTGGTCGCTGGGAGGCACGGTATACATCGAATGGATACAGAAACCGATACAGATACCGATTGGGATTTTCCTATCCATTGGGTCAAATCTCCAAAAAACTCGAACCCCTTTCCATTCAATGCAACAACGAAATTTTCTTTACCAATCGTGAACCCTACTTTGAACGCAATCGTTTTCAAATCTCCACGTTTTTTAAGATCAATGAAAGCAACACCATTCAATTGGGATATCTTCATCAATTCGATTACAAAATCAATGATGAGATTGGAAGACAATTTTTGGTAATTGGATATGCATTAGAGATTCAAAATGATTGAAAAATCACACTCAAACATTAACTTGCCTTTTCACGAATAACAAACATGAACAAGACCTTAAAATTCTCTTTAACCACAGCATGGATTCTATTTTCAAGGGCCTATGATGCATACAGCACCGCTCAACTCACCCCTGATTTGAGCAAGGAGGCCAATCCATTGGTCACTGTGGTCGGCATATCCTCTTGGACTACTCTTATACTTGTATTGGGCGCACTCACGCTTTACACCTTATACGTGTATTACAGGCAACTATTTCATCCCATGAATCTCCTGCCCAATGAAAAACAAAAGTCATTTGGTGATTTTGTAGCCTTTCTTTACTTGGGCAGATCTGAACATTGGTCTGCATTCTTTTACAAATTCCCCAATGACTTGAAGCGATTCAATGCTTACATGGGAGAATGGCTCGCACCATGTTTGGTTTATGCAGGCATTGTATCCACGCTGATGTGGCTCGGTATTCATTACTCAGAATGGTACCGGCAAATGCATCGTGCATCGTTCATTTACGCCATTCTGATTGCGGGTTGCTTGGTCATCGGTTACATTTGGAATAGAAAAAAATACCATGCGCATTTGCAAGCCTTTTCCTGAGAAATCATTATCCACAATCTTACTGCTTGTTCTTTCCGCTATCGTGATTAACACGCATGGCCAAAATAAATCTGAGCAACCAAAAATGACTCCTGAAAAAGTCATTCATTTCACCCAACATCGATTTCCCATTAAATCCAGACTTTGGAATCTCAGCGAAAAACCTGAATGGGATGAAAAAGAAAAGCAATGGTCAATGGTTTTGCACATTTACAAGCACAGCAATTGGGGACATTGTCGACACACCAATGGATGCACCATTGTCAAGAAGATTCAAATTGTAATTGATGACAACCGAAAAAAGATGATCTCCAAAGAACGATCAAAAACAAAATTTCACAACTACGAATGAACTTCGCTACATTAATTCGCATTAGCGAATTAAAGAAAATACCAATAGAACCGCATCAATGGCGAAAATAGCATTTAAAACAGTAAAAGAATATTGGGACGCATTTGATGGTATCACGCTTGAAAAAATGCAAGAATTACACGCATGCATTCAAGAAGCAATTCCAGAAGCCACTTCTTGTATTTCGTACAACATGCCGGCCATTAGAAAAGAAAAAATCATTGCGTATTACGCTGGATACAAAAACCACATTGGCTTTTATCCTTTACCTCAGTGCATACTTCATTTTAAAGATCAATTAAAACCGTATAAAACATCAAAAGGTGCCGTTCAATTCTCTCTGCATCAACCCCTGCCGTTAAATTTGATTGCGGAAATGGTTCGGTTTAATCTAGCATCCAAATCTTAATGAAAAGTAAAAGTTAACAAACCACATCACTTTCGTTCGCATTTTTGAATGCACATGAAAAGTCATCAAAATCATTCATTTATTTGTCAAGGCAGATTCTTGCCTAGCCTAATGATGATTTTTCATCTGTTCTCTTTGGTGTTTTTTTCATTGGCATCTCAAGCATTAGATACCACTTCTTCCAATGAAACTTCCATTTCCCTTGGCAGCATAAAACAAGTTTCCACTGCATACATTGAAATTGTCGAAGAAGAAATCAACGAAGATGATACGGAAAATGATCTCCATTCCAAACGGAAACAGAACCTTCATTACAAATCAAACGGATTGTGCTTCTTGGTACTGAACCAATTTTTCCAAATTCAAAAATGCAATCTACAATCCTTCCCTGTAAGGGCCTTGAACGGCCCAACTGGAATGGATTCACTCATCCTTCATCATCAGTTCAAAATAGACCTATAGAACAATTGAAAGCGATCCAATCGATCACTCAGTTTTCAGTTATTCTAAACGTCTATGCATGAAAGAATTTAAAAACATCAGTGCTTTCATTGAGCACATCAAACATTACTTACCAAGTCAAGCAGCTCTGAAGGATTTTATCCATCACAATACGCTGCATGGATTTCAACATCTTCCGTTTCATGTGGCCATGAAAACGGCCAGTGCCGATTTTGGCTACGCTACTTATCTCAGCTTGGATGAATTCCGAGAACTCCATCAAGCGGGACGCATCGCACCATTGGAATTAGAAAAAGCCATCCAACAGTCCATTGCAGAAGGCAAAACAAGCCTTACCTCTGATCAGCTGATACACGCAGCATTGCACGAAAACTTCTCTGAAGTTTCCATCAACCGACAGGATAGTCGATCCTTGTTTTGGAAGCGCAAGTACAACCACAGTATCAATAAGGCGATTCATCCCAGATTGTTTCGAATACTCGCTGCTTATTTGGATCAAGGCGTTGCGGAATGGAACTTCCCCAATACTTCCGCTTCTTTCTTGGACTCATTGCACGAATTAGAAAACAATGGCATCACCAGTATTTTCAAGTCAAAAGAAATCAAAAAACAATTCCTTCAAAAGAATTGGGACTTGATGCCACTGTTGCATCAGATCATCGGCAAGAATGATTACTGGGAAAGTTATTTAACGGATCTTTTATTTGCCCATCCTGGATGGTCTGGGTTTGTAGCCATGATGGAGCACGATAACAGCAAGAATAATCACAAGCCACCCATTACTTTGGTGGAATTGATTGTCCTTGAATTGTATCTTGAATTGGATACATTGGCCAGTAGAAAAACAAAGCAAGATCAATTGCAATGGATGGATTGGTCATATCATCCAATTAAAAAAGTGGATAGTGAAAAAAGAAACCTTGCATTTCTCACCTTATCCATTTGGCAAGAGGCGTATGAAGGGGCATATCACAGCACTGTATTGCAATCCATTCAAGAAGGATATCATAGAATTCAAAACACCACAGCTCCTAAATTCCAG
>CANGVU010000080.1 GCA_947457325.1 Flavobacteriales bacterium
TTGTTGATGTAACGCATTTGATTAATCATTCCAAAATTGACCAACGTGCGAATAGGATTAGGGTATGCACGAATATTAAAAATATTGGTTGTGTCAAATATTGCCGTTGTCTCATTATCCACGTCAGCATAACGCTGGATTAAAGTCAAAGTTTCTGAGTTGATATTTTCCAAATAATCCTTCAATGCAACCTCCGTTCCCGTAAAAGTAACTAATTTATACGCTCAATGTACATTACTAAATAATCTTATCAGCTGACACAACACTCTCGTTCTTTGAAACACCAGATAGAGAAAAGAAAAAAAGCAAAAGAAGCTTCATGCTTTTCAATTTCATTTTTGTAAATGAATCAAAAAAAATGATATATCACTCAGTGATTAGATTTCATTTAGAACGCCACTTTATATAGCTACTCCCCAACCAAAACAATAAGGGCTTTTTCACCTTCAACCAACGCCCCCATTCAACCTGATAACCCCCAAAGCGCGACTTGAACTCTCTAACCCCATAATCTTCCTCAGGGTTGCCACCACCCATAAAATCAAATTTGGGAATTCCCAACTCAAAAGCCTGAACCATTGCACCATAAGTAGCCATGGCACTGGGATAGTAATCTTTATACTCCTCATCCAATCCAGCGACATAAAACTCATAGAGTCCGGTACCCATCATGAATGGACACAATATCCCGCCAATCACCTTGTTCTCATGATAAACTAAAACAAAATTCCTAGCATCTGAAACAAAAAACAATCGAAACAACTCCCAATCAGGTAATGGCTTTCTAACCTTGGTAAGATATAAAGATTGCAGAATATCATAAAAATCTCTTACTTCCTCTAATTGAACAGGATTATGAAATTGGACACCTCTCTTTTCAGATTTTTTTATTTGTCGCCGACGGCTCTCACTCATGTTCCTCAGAATGGAGGGAAAGTCAGTTGTATCAACAATAAAATTCAGCCACTTTTTATATCTCCAATTCAAATCAACAAAAACATTCTGATGATCATGAGTCAAATAACCGTTCCTGATTTCAATATAAATACATCCAGCAACTTTTTTATCCAATTCCTCCAATAATTTCCTCAAAACATTCTGATTCTTAAAGATAGGACCTGAAAAGATAATGCATCGCTCTGAAAAAAAACCCTTGACCCCCTTCTCCTTTTGAATGACAAAAACCAGACTTGCAACCAACTCTCCTTTACATTTCAATGCCATTGCGTGAACACGCCAATCTGAAAATCCTTTCAAGACTTGATATCCTAATGATGACTGGAAATAAGAGGCTTGATCACTTCCCATTAACAAATCATCCCATTGCTCTTTCAGCACATCTTCATCCCAAACCAATTGATAGTCATTACTCATCGCGTCAAGATTAAATCCTCATATATTAACTTCAATTTCTGCGCTATAACAACTGCATCTATTTCTTTTATTGCCAGAGTATTCTCCGGAACAACATTGCTTTCAAACACTTTTATAACTTCTAGTGCAAGCTCATCTGAATTTGATGAAACCAAAGCGTTACCACTTGTCTGATTCATCCATTGATGAACATCACCTACATTTACTGAGACAAAAGGGCAATTGCAAAACATTGCCTCCTTAATAACATTGGGTGATCCCTCATGGTGAGATGTTAGCACCAAAACATCCGCTGCATTGTAATACAACATCATCTCGTGCTTATCTAAGTTCTTCAAACATCTTTCCTCAACAGCCATTCCTGAATCTTTAACCTTATCAAATGCCATTTTGAAAAGCGCATAATTCTTTTCACCTCTTCTTGGGTCCGATGCAAACAACATGATTTTTGAATCTTGATTCCACCCCAATTTCAATCTTGCATCTCTCTTATTCAAAGGATAAAATACTTTTGGATTTACACCATTGGGAATAATCACTGATCGTTTAAGCTTCAGGCTTTTTTGCATTTCTTCAGACTTATAGATTACCAAATCCCAAGCAAACGATGCGAAAAATCGAATTAAAAAACGATACAACTTACTTGAATGTAAAACATCACTTCCCATCAATGAAACTACCATTGGTTTCCTGAAAAAACCCAATGAAGCCAGAAACCCACACAAGGAGTAATGAGAATGAATAATATCAGGATTGATACGATCTACACTTAGCCTTAAATTGGGCAAATTCCTGAGGTATCCTAGTAATCCTTTACCAACGACATCATAGTAAAACACCTCACAACCAACCTCCACCAGACTATCACCTTGATTCTGTGTAATGGGATGATGGCCCTTATTACCACTCCTTATGAATAATACTCTAGGCTTCATGATGAATATAACTCGCAATAGATTTAGCATAAACATATTCAATGTCATGCCTCTCTGACACATATATCCAATCTCCACTTTCTTTTTTGTAAAACCCTTTGGAATAAGGAATTCCTGCAGTTCCAAAATACAAAAATTGAATCTCTAAGAGGTGAAAGTCCTTTCCATCAAATGCTATGTCCATTGATGCTTGTGGCACATCAAAACATGAGATAACCTCCTCCACAAAATCAAAAAAGCCCTGTGGTTTGAATGCATCTTCTCCATACAGATAATTGTCATATCCTCCACCACTTGCTATAAAATCACGGTGCGAAAATATCGGTCGATAAAAAATATAAACATCGCCATTGAACCAATAAACTTTCCAATCATTCTTCAAATCAGGAATAAAATTCTGGACAACAAACTTGTTTCGATGTGCAGAGTCAAGTACATATCCTTTGTGCTTGAAGGAGCGCAACCAATCTCTAATTTCAACTTTTAGAGATCGTGATTGAGAGGCGATTTTCCCTACCGCAACCAACTCATTCTCGTTGTTAGCCTTAAACACTCCTCTACCACTCGCTCCCGCTGATTTCTTCAAAACCACAGGAAAACTAAAATGATGCATTTCCTTTTTCATCTCCTCCAAAGTTCCATAGAAGCTCGTCTTTATAGTATTCAAAAGAGGATTCTTGGTTTGACCTCTTAAAAACTCCATGAAGACTTTATTATTATTTGCCCTGAGATGAATAAAACCTGGTAAAGCAACTTTCCCCATTTGGACCAACCCCAAGACAACATCTTCAATATATGATTTATACAGATATGCATCGTCCTCACTACTCGTATAAATAAAAAAATCGGCGTCGGAAGGAAACAATTCCCAAGCCTTGTGCATTTGTATAAAACACAACTCAATTTCAAAAGAATTAAATACCGAAGTTAATCTCTCCTTATCAATCCCACTGCGATATGGCTCATCAAAATGCTTTGATCCAAATCTATCCTTATAATCTGTCAGCGCAATCAACTTAATCATGCTGTAAAGTTATGCATAATGAAGCTATTTGAAAAAGCATATCTCGTTCCACCTCAGACATTGAAGGATGCATACTTTGCACTGATTCTCTGACTGCTTCTAGAGAATAATATGGGCTAACAACATTCAAACATTGGTCAATTACATCCCACGATTGTCTAAATCCAGTAATTAGACCGAGGTTATCTAAGTTAACCTGCCCTTTCCGTTTTCGGATTTTTTTTATGACGTAAGGTATAACAATTGACAATTGCCCACTCCTTGTGATAAGTTGCGAGGGTTTATACTTTTTCCCTGTCATCATATGTAAAAGAGGAGAATTGAGCTCTTTCAAAATTTGCGCATAGAGCAACTGCCCTTTATATCTCTTCAAAGGGTTGTGCGTGAAAAAGTCATTATTGCACCCCGCAAACTCAGACTTTAATAACATCTGAATAAAGTTAAAATCTAAAAAAGGTGTCCTTACCGTGAGATTATCAAACTGGGCATTTGTCCAAAAACCAAATACTTTTCTAAATACCTCTTTGAAGATAAAAGAATAAAAGAAATGATTGGCACTAACAAATTCATCCTTCTTCTGTCTCAGGTCCTGAACATTACGCCACACATCAGATTTAACTCCATCAATCACCGACGGTTTAAAAAATCTCAATCTCTTAGAACTGAATAATTTGTCAAACAATTTGTCATCATCCTCTTGAAAAAAAATCTCAACCATCTCCTGGGATGTAACAGCGCCAGCAACGTGCAGCGCTCTGAATAACTCACTTCCGCAATAACCAGTTTGGAGCGTTTCGAAAATACTGTAATGCTCTGAACAATATAAAAAATGTGGATACAAAAAACCGTTTCTACCTCCACTTATTTTTGAGAGTTTTTTGGCTGATTCAAAAAACTTATCTAGGTAAGCTGAGCCAGCTAGATCCAAAGTATCGAACTCAATCTTCAACTCTTGGGCATTCTGTTTGGGGTTAACAACGTCGTCGTTTTCTAATCTACCCATTGAGAAGGTTTGAACGGGTTTATTATTGGCCAATGCATTGGCCAATATTATCCTTCCGTCAAAACCACTTGTAAATGTTATCAATTCCTTATCACTCGTGAAATAAGATTTAATATTCTCAATAAATCTCTCTGCCAACATCTTCAAATCAATTTCATCCTTCACATTAACATTAAACCAGCTGTTTATTTGTGTCAAACATTCAAATGAGAATCCCTCTTCCACTGTTAGCATTTCAAAGCTATTTAGTAGAAGAATATCTTTATACAATGTAGTATTTCCAAGCGGATAATTGAATAGATGAGACTCCACCATAAATTGCACTGACACTCCTCTATTCGTATATTTCTCTATTAAATCCCAACTGTTTGAGATTGCCTTTTTACTTGTACAATAATAAACTGGCAAAAAAGAAAAGTATGAACCCATTATTTTCAACTGATGTGGGTACACAACAACCAGAGTGAAATGGCCTTTAGCCTTTTGTAAACAATTGTCAAAATCCTCTTTGAGATCAAAAAAAACCTCAGGATTAATGCAATCCCCGTAAATCAACAATTGATAGTCATTTCCTTTTTGCTGGTAATTTGGTATATCACCGACAACTTCCCAAATGAAATTCTGCTGATTTTTGAATGCATAAATTTTCTCCGAATTAACTTTTTTATGCTGGATCGTGAATTGCGCTTTGGACTTACCCATTTATACCTCTGATATTAAGTTTAAAATACGCCCACATCAATTGAGCTATAAAAATACCGACCAAATATATGCTCCATGCCCTATTTACTTTATCCTTTACCTCTACAATACCCACTCCAATAAACATAATAATAAAAGGTATGATAGGCATATGGAATCTAGCTTGGAAACTATTAGCGGCAGATGTTATGACAGCCAAATAAGCTATGGTAAAAAAAATGATGGAGATATACTCTCGGAATCTATTTCTTACAACAAAATAGAAACCGATATAAAAAAAGAAATACATCATATTCCTAACCAAATCATTTTGAAATCTTGTATAGATGGCTAGTTGCCTTTCTTCTGTATTTAGGTATGATGGAAATGGAGTAATAACAGCCCCCGTGACAATAACAGGTGCCAACGCCACTTGATCAAATTTCACATTTCCCAACATACTCTTCTCACTTTCCAAGTTTCTAGAAAAAAAATCTTCACTGTCAGACACTTGCCTCTCAATATCATCAAAAAAGCCAGCAGAAATTACCAATGAATAAAAAATATACATACCAAACAAAACTGCAATCCACAAAAATTTTCTAGATTTCCCCTTACTTTGAATGGGAATAAATATCATCATAATTGATATAAAAACCAATACAGCCAAAAACGTACGAAAAAAGAACAAGTAAAAACAAATTAAGAAAGCCAAAAGAATTGACCATACACTCCAATTGTTTTTAGCCCTGGCATTCCAGATCAAATAAAAAGAAGTAACGACTAAAAAAACCATAAGGGTCTCCTTCAATTGAATGCCACAAAACCAAATCAATGTTGGAAACAACATAGCAATTACTGCTGTCATTTTTGCATGCGCCTCTCCCCATGACAACCTAACAATTCTCCCCATTAACACAGCAGTTAAAGATCCCACAGCGGCATTCAGAATTCTCACGATTAACGTATGTGGTCCAAAAATAGAATACACCAAAGCCTGAAAAAGAGGATAACCAAAATCTGATCTGCTCTTCATATTGGCATTTAAAACATTCATCCATTCTCCAAAAGAAGCATCTGCCAATTTCAAAGAAACACTGTGATAGACCCATGAGTCCGCAGCTCCAATTTCAAATGGAAAAGATTCAATGTCTAGCCAATAAGTCAGGACATACAGATAAAGCAGGAATACAAACCGAATTAAAAAACCAAACGCAAAGATTTTAATTTCTACACTTTCGTAAGATAAATTTATCCATTCTGAAGTAAAATAATTTAAACCAAAAAAGAATAAAACCACAATCAACAATCCAATCATTAAAA
>CANGVU010000081.1 GCA_947457325.1 Flavobacteriales bacterium
AAATTTCGTTGCTCTTCATCATCCGCTTTTAAACGAGGTGAAATCTTATCGAGCAAAATCTTGATTAATGTACCGTCAACCCTCAGACTAAGCATGTCGCTCTCAAAGGTCACGTCCTGAATTTTGTGCGTTGCCATCATTCCCTTACTTTTTAAAATGTTCCTTCCAAGCTAAAACAATAATGTCGAAATGCTGGTATATTATTTTTTTCACTTCCCTTTGCGCCGTTGGTGTAAGATTGTGGGAGAACGCTTCTTTAATTTCTACTTCATCCACCAAAATCCAATATTTACATTCCATGTCTCCTTTTTCCGCATGGATGTGAATGGGTTCCGTTCCTTCATTGGAATAAAAAAAGAATCTCCAACCAAATACAAATAACACCGTAGGCATAACAAATATAACAATTATGTTGTTTAATTATAAAGCACCATTGCTTGGCAGCGCCTATCAAATCTTTCTTTTAATCCATTTGTACATTGTGAAATGAACCATGACAGACCAAAAGGAATGCAATCAAAAGTTGCAGCGTGATAAAGGATATAGGATAGAAGCGCCCAGAATGAAAAAAAAGTAACACCCCCCATCATAGGTACTCAAACCGAAAACAAGTGACCTAGACGAGGAGTGTTCTCTAACGCTTCATTTAGTTGATGCCGCGTATCCGCGACTTGGGAACAATGTACTCGCCATTGCCAGGGTCCTGAATCATCTGATAGAACTCTTGACACAGATAATTCAAGGATCGATTAAACGTCCTATTCTCCAAATAACTTTCCCAAACTTCCATGGCCAAACGTTTGGTGACGTCCCAAGCATAATGGTTGTACCCATCTGGACGAGAGAAGGTGTCTATGTACCTTTTTACTTCTGATAAGTTATTCATATCGCAACAATGTTTTGTTTAACGATACAAACTAACTTTACCGCATTGTAAAGGATTTACAAGGCAAAAAAAATTGAAAAAAAAAGAAACACCCCCCTGGATCAAGAAATTGGGATGGACCACTTTCTGGTTCTTTGTCATCAAAGGAACCATTTCCACCCTGCTCATTCTTTGGGCAGGTTCCCAGTTCTTCGCCTGCTGATTATTCCATCATGAGCGACTGCAAAGCGCGCAATTCACTTACTTTGTTATTGTCTTTTATAGCAATGGCCTGATTGATTAGCAAATTAATCATTCGCCCTACCCACTCTTCCTTGGTGCAGTTGTGAAAGAATCGCTCATCCAATGGATACTGCTTTTCATGCAACAAATCAATCACATCTTCTCGAGACAGTATCGCCCCATGTTGATGGGGATGCACATAAAACAACGTTTCGATATCCCCTTCCAAATCATCTTCTTGATAGGCCAATAAGCAATCGCCTGGAACATTGATGGCGCGCAAGTTGATTTCCAAACTCTCCGCCAACCATGAGTACAACGCGCCAACAATGAGTGGCTCTCCTCTGCGGGTATTCAATAACTCTCCCAATGTATTATGCCCTTGACTGACATGGGCTACACCTTCTAATGCGTAAACTTTAAAAAGAATCGTATTGAAAACATTAACAGCTTCTATAGCGGTTAAAAAATCATTCAACTCCAACCAAATGTCTTGCCTAATCTTCAACACCTGCGCTTTCAATTCCTGTTCCTTGACTGAAGGATGATTGACGCGGTTCAGTATCAATAAAGCCTCCAATAGATCTTGTTCAGGACTTTCTTTCCACTCACGCAAACGTTTGTAAACAGCTTTGTGATTCAACTCCAGTATGAGCGACTCAATGCGCTTATTGAACAATGGTCCATACACATTGTACTCCCAATAATGCTCGAGCTGAGGAATCAATGCTTCACCGTAACGGGTGAGCTCCGTACGCACTTGTGCAAATATCTCCTCATCCGGATCTTCTATCAACTGTATCAATGCACTTACTTCTCCCTGCATATTGCTCGTTTTGGTATTTCAAAACTACAGGAAGGCATGCGCCTGATTTTTACGAAAACAATTTGTTATTCACACCAATTTTTTAAAAGGCCGTGATGGCCTTTTGAATCAAGCTTTCAACGGCCTGCTCCGGTGTATCAGTGAATTCTTGGGTGGCGCGATTGGCCAACAGCACGCAACAGGTCAATGCCTGATGCCCCAACATACTGGCCAAGGCATACATGCCTGACGATTCCATTTCAATATTGGTTATGCGCATCCCATCCCATTCAAATCTCTGCATGTGCGTCCAATCTTCGTTCTTGGAATGCAAACGAACCGACCTACCCTGCGGGCCATAAAACCCATTGGCTGTGTAGGTAATGCCTTGAATATCAAAAATGGGGTATCGCTGCAACAACTCCTCGCTCGATTGCGCAACATAGGTGGTATCAAAAGTCAACACCCTTTCTTTCAACGCTGTCAGCAGCTCCTTTTCTTTGGCTTCCATCTCGGCCTCATAGCTCAATGGAACGCCATCATGGGCAAAGGAATAGCGCGCGGCTACTATGGTGTGTATTGGAATTTCTGGAAGTATAGTACCTGATGTTCCCAATCGCAAAAAGCGAAGGCGACGCAATGTTGTTCGAATTTGACGGGTATTGGGATCCACGTTGACAGCGCCATCCAACTCATTGATCAGAATATCAATATTGTCTACGCCTATGCCAGAGGAAACCACTGTCAATGGTTTGCCTTTTAATAGACCTGTATGCAAGACATACTCCCTGCGGTGAAGTTGTACTTGAATACAATCGAAATAACATGAAATCTTAGGCACTCGTTCAGGATCCCCAACAATCCAAATGTCATCGGCTATCTGATCTCCCGTCACCGCCAAGTGATAGACGGAACTGTCGGAATTGAGTATTAAATGGGTATTCGGAATGATTTCCGATGCAGAACGAAGTCTACTCGCCTTCATTAGCTGTTCAACATCACAGGCATGACCAACATCAAGATGTCCTCGCTCTCATCTACCAACTCCAACGGACGCATGATACCGGCACGATTGGGTGCACTCATTTCCAAGGTTACATTGTCGCAATCCAAATTGCTCAACATCTCCGCCAAGAAACGGCTATTGAAACCAATCTCCATGTCATCACCAACATAGGTGCAAGTCAAACGTTCATTGGCCTCATTGCTATAATCCAAATCTTCCGCTGAAATGTGCAACTCGCTTCCGCCCATTTTCAAACGAACCTGATGGGTAGTCTTATTGGCGAAGATGCTTACACGACGTATGGACTGCAATAAGTCCGCACGGTCGATGGTCAACTTGAATGGATTCTCTTTTGGAATAACCGCCTCGTAATTGGGGTACTTGCCCTCGATCAAGCGGCACATCAAAGAAACATTGTCAAAAGTAAATTGGGCGTTATTGTCTGAGTAAGCAACACTGACATCGGACTTCACTGAACCCAAAATGCCCTTCATCAAATTCAAAGGCTTTCTCGGTACGATAAAGGTTGCTGCATCTCCACCCGCATCGGTTCTGGTATAACGAACCAACTTGTGTGCATCGGTGGCCACAAAGCGCGTTTCATTCTCGTGTACTTCAAAATAAACACCGCTCATCACTGGGCGCATATCATCGTTTCCTGCAGCAAACAAGGTCTTATTGATGGCACGGGACATCACGTCACCGGGCACTTTGAAAGACTTGTCGCTGTCCATGGCTGGTGCTTTTGGGAAATCATCACCATTAACACCGGTCAATTTATACTTACCGAAATCCGATGAAATCTCAATACCATAGGTTTTAGAATCAATGGTGAAATTCAAAGGATGCTCTGGAATCGATTTCAAAATATCCATCAACAGCTTGGCGGGCACGCACAACACACCTTCTCCTTTGGTATCAATGCCATCCAAAGTAACGGTAATGGCGGTTTCCAAATCGGATGCGCTCACTGTCAACGTTTGGGGACGAATTTCAAACAAAAAATTGTCCAAGATGGGCAATGAGTTGTTGCTGTTCAATACACCTCCCAACAATTGCAATGACTTGTGCAGGATCGAGCTGTTAACTATAATATTCATGTCGTTAGTATTCTAATTGGAGCAAATATAAGATGGGATAAAAGCAAACCCTACTACCCGAGGATAGTTTATCAACAATCAAAGATGGAATGGCTCTACGTGGGTATGCACTGCATAAACCTGCGTCACATTGCCCTTGATGGCGTCATTGACTTCATGCGCAATGGCGTGTCCTTCCTCCACAGTCAGATTACCATCCACTTGAATGGTGATGTCCACAAACCACTCAAATCCGGTCTTGCGAACAAAACAAGATTCCACTTTCCGGACACCATGCACTTGCTTGGCGCAATCCACAACGGCGTTGATTTGTTCTTGCGGCAATGCCCTGTCCATGAGTTCAGATAGGGATTGAAAAAAAATCTTCCCTCCATTCCATGCAATGAAAATGGAGGCCAATATGGCCGCCCAATCATCGGCGGTCTCAAATCCTGGTCCTCCAATCAGCGCCACCACAATTCCGACAAATGCGGCCAATGAAGTAAAGGCATCCGCCCGATGGTGTTGCGCCTCCGCCTGCACCGCCTGGCTATCGATGTCCATGCCGGTTCGGTTCACCATGCGAAAGGCCAATTCTTTTCCGCCAACAATAGCGGCCAGGACCAACAAGGTCCACCATTCAGGCGACTCGTGCGGGGTTTGGATGTAATGAATGCTTTGGTACAAGATCAACACAGCAGCAGCAAAGAGCATAATGCTTACCACACCTGCCGCCATGGGTTCTGCTTTTCCGTGACCATAGGGATGGTCTTCGTCAGGCGGTTTGGCGGCAGTGCGCAAACCAATCCAAACCAGAATAGAGGACAATACATCGCTACCACTCTCGATGGCATCAGCCACCAAGGCGTAGCTGTGACCCAACAAACCCGCAATGAGTTTGACAATGGCCAAGAAAAGGTTGAGGACAATACCCTTTTTTACGGCTTGAATTCCTTCAAACGCGGGATGCGGGGCATCAATGTTCTTCTGACTCATGGGATTCTTCACCACCATTTTCCAATCCTGCTGGTGGTGTTTGATACAACTCGGGGTGACTCAATTTTCCACCTTCATGCGCGGCGATGGACATGGTGATCAACACACCCAAGAGACCAATCATCGCAATCCAAGAAAATGCGGAGATGGCTTTTCCTTTCTTTCTTTCGATGAAAAAAACCACCAAGGCCAAGGCGGCCATGCCCAACGCACTGAAATGGGCCACTTCAGCCAGTTCCTCGTGCTCGTGGATGGCCTTTTGGCTCATGCCCCATTGTTCCATCACCTCTTCTGCTTCTTCGCCCGTGGCCATGGCCGCAAAGCTCATTAGCCCCATCACCACCATAATGATCATCGCCAAGTTTTTAAGAATTGTAGTGGGTTTAAAAAAATTCACCACCCAAAGGATTAATGCAAACAATGCCAAAAACATGGGCACGTGATTGAAAAGAAAATGCAGTTGTACGCCGTTCATGGGGCGAAGATAGTTCAGAGAATTGGAAGTGTGAATTGGAAAGCGGAAAATGGGAATGGGTATTCATCTCCATATCAACTTACCCTTTGATTCACCAAACTGAATCTACGTTTAATAACCACAAGGCAAGTGAGTTGAGTACTACCCCAAATGCTTATCCAAAATCAGTTTCAAACTATCCTTAGCTATGGGCTTAGCAATAAAATCATCCATTCCCGATGCCAAACATTTATCTTTCTCTCCCGCAATAGCATGCGCCGTACATGCAACTATGGGTGTTGTAATCTGATACACCTTTCGCAACTGCTCTGTGGTTTCTCTACCATCCATTCCCGCCATTTGAATGTCCATTAATATCAAACCGGGAGAATGTTTAGCCACACTGTCCAAAGCCTCCTTACCATTTCTTGCCTCTAAGATCAAAACCTCAGGTCTTAGCTGATGAACAAGTGCTTTGAGCAATATCAAATTCAACTCATTGTCCTCAACAATTAATACAGATTGCTTATCGGGCTGCAATTCAATGTTTCTTTTTAGAACTTCATTGTTACCCTTTGTCTCCGCTTGCCTTTCTTGATCTAATAACTGCGCAACACCACAGAAAAAATCGCTTGGCAATAAAGGCAATAATAGCGTGTGCAAACGACTCAGTTGTGACAATGTCTCATGAAAAGCACCATCCTCACGAGAATGGCATAACAATACAGGCAATTGTGATACCGCGCCGATTTCAGAAGTCCGCAACTGCTGAACAAAAGACAAACCAAAACCTTCACTGTCATCATCATTGACCACCAACAAAGACTCTACTTTTCTGGAAATAGCTGCCATCATCCATTCCTC
>CANGVU010000082.1 GCA_947457325.1 Flavobacteriales bacterium
AATCTCCCAAAAACAGGAAATTATAAAATTGTCATTAAAAGCAAATTAGAAAATGGATCGATAACAGTTGGGAGCGCTGTTCTTGAGGGAGAAACAGATAAAGAAATCCTCCTGTCTACCTATCTGTGTCACCCAAGCATGGCCAACAATGAACTCAGTGGACCCCTATGCATGGCCTTTTTGTATCGAGTGCTAGCTGCAATGCCCAAAAGGCGCTTTACATATCGTTTCGTCATGGCTCCTGAGACCATAGGTGTTATTGCTTATTTATTTGACAATGGCGTAGAGATGAAAAAAAACACTGTTGCGGGTTATGTCATGACTTGTTGCGGGGATGAAGCTCCTTATGTATTTAAACAATCTAAAAACGAGAATGGTTTTCTAGAAAAATGCACTGCGCACACCTTAAAGGAATTTCGAATAAATCACATGACCATTCCCTTTGCGGTTGGCGGTTCTGATGAAAGACAATATTGCTCTCCCGGTTTCAACTTACCCGTTGGATCCATCACCAGATCCATGTATCACAAGTACAAAGAATACCATACATCATTGGACAATAAATCCTTTGTATCCTTTGAGGCAATGAAAAACACCATTCAAACTTATTTGCACTGCATTCAGACCATGGAGCAAAACATCACTCCAGTTTGTCTGGTTCCATATGGTGAGCCACGCATGGGAAAAAGAAATTTGCTACCCTCATCCATTGAACCCAATGACAAAAGACGCCAAGACATCGACAGAATGTTTCACCTCATTTCATGGGCTGATGGTGAACACGATTTGATTTCCATCGCAGAAAAAAGAAATGAAAGCATTGGTGATTATCTCTCCATCTTGCAAAGATTGATTGAAGAAAATTTGATTACTGTAAAATGAATCCAGGCGTCACCATTGTCATACAAGCGCGGATGGGCTCTTCCCGTTTACCAGGGAAGATGCTAATGCCTTTGCATCAAGAAAAAACCCTGCTTTATTGGCTCATTGAACGTGTCAAACAAAACCACTCCACCAAAAGCATAATTGTAGCCACTTCTGACAACGCTCAAGATAACCCAATAGAATCTGAATGCCAATCAATAGGCGTAGCATGCTTCAGAGGCAGCGAATGGGATGTCTTAAGCAGATTTTATTTGGCGGCACAAGCAATGCCAAACACTCTCGTGATGCGCATTTGCGGCGACTCTCCTCTGATATCCGGAGAAATCATCGACTTTGCTATTCAGCAATTTCAAGAAAGAAACGTTGACTACTTCTCCAATGGAAATGAACCTCCACATTTTGCTGAAGATGGATTTTGTGTTGAACTTTTTTACAACAAAGATCTTAAGGATGCCTATGAAAATGCTGAATGGTTGAGTGAAAGGGAACACGTTACACCTTTCATCAAGAAAAACGTTGCGCTAAAAAAAGCCTGGCAACAATTCAGAAAAGAGTACCGTTATAAACTATCCATAGACACCCCCGAAGACTTTAATCAGGTTGCTTGGTTGTTTTCAAAAATGACAAATCCATTGACATCTGGAATGGACGAAATTCTGGAACTTATAGCTTGCCATCCAGAAAAAATCAATACTCCGTTAAAACTAAATGAAGGCTATCACAAAAGCATACAAGAAGACCGAAAAGTAAAATGACATGGAGAAAGATCTGCACTACATGAAATTGGCCATTGCTGAAGCGCATGAGGCACTGAAAAAAGATGAAGTCCCAATTGGATGTGTCATCGTTTGTGAAGACAGAATCATTGCTCGAGGTCACAATTTAGTAGAAAGACTAAAGGACTTTACTGCACACGCCGAGATGCAGGCTTACACGGCTGCCTCTGAATATCTTGGGGGAAAATCACTTGATAAATGTACTTTGTACGTAACCCTAGAACCTTGTGTTATGTGCGCAGGAGGTGCATACTTAACGCGCATGGGAAGAATTGTTTTTGGAGCCTACGACTCAAAGAGAGGATACACACAATTCGAGAAACATCAGGGCAACGGACAAGAAATAGTTCACCCCAAAACTGAGGTTTTAGGCGGAATAATGGAAGAAGAATGCAAAACAATGTTGCAATCCTTCTTCCAAAATAAACGAAACTAAATTAACGCTTCTTACCTGATTTCGAAGGAGCACCCTTCTTGGCTGGAGCAGCTTTTGCTGGTGCAACCTTAATTGGAGCTTCTTTAGAAAGAGCAGCTGGTGACTTTCCCATTTTCAAGATTTGGTAAAGCTCATCCTTTTCCTTCAATACATCGCGTAGCATGGAGTTCTCCATTCTGCACAAATCCAATGCGTCAGATTCCATTTCTGTTCTGAACCTCTTAGCGTAAAATGTGAAAAAATTGAAATCAAGGACTTCACAAACACGAGCCAAAAGATCCGTATCCATGCTCTTTCTTTCAAAAATTTTATAGACATTGGGGGTTGAAACGTTCAACAATTTCGCCATCGTCTCAGTCCGCATACCTTTCTTTTTAGCACGCTTTCTAATTTCGGTACCTATGTGTAAATCTTCCATGCTACTAAACTATAAAAATTTAAAGCGAAAGTCCATTGTATTGAAAGTCAACGAATCCTTTTTTTTTATTAAAAAAAACGAAATACTTGAAACAACTTGAAAAAAACCCAGCAAAAACAAGGGGTCCAAGAAGGCCCACATTACTCTTCTCGGAAAAAAACTATAAAAATAAATAATAAAAAATGTCACAATTTAACAAATAAACCCTTTTCACTGCTGCTAATCAGAATTCAAGTTCAACTTTTAATCTAATCTTGTGTTCCATTTCAATAACCATTTCTTGCAGCTTATCTGCCCTTTCGATTAACGATTTGGTAAATTCCTTATCTTTAATTCCACCTGCATTGATTTTGACATTCATTACCGCACCCAATACAGCAGCTCTTATACACAATGCACCTACGCCAGCATCTGTGATTGAATTCTGATTTCCCTCATTCACCATTTGCCAACAAATATCCATTGCTTTGAAAGCCACCTCCGCAGTTCTTAATGGAATCTCCATTGCATACTTAGAAGCCGATTCAATGGCTTCAGCCCGTGACTTTTTCTCATCATCCGTTCCTTTTGGCAAGCCAAAAGCTTCCATAATCTGATTAAAAGCATGGGTATCTTCATCCACCAATCTCAGCAATTCTTTTTGTATTTCCATACCACTTTGAGCAACATCAGAGAACTCCTTCCATCTCTTATCCCAACCGCGTTTATGACTGCTCAAATTGGCTACCATAACCCCCAGAGAAGCACCAAGTGCCCCGACATATGCACTGACGGAACCACCACCTGGTGCAGGACTTTCACTCGATGTTTCATTGGCCAATTGACGTGCGCTCATGGAAATCAAACGGTTTCTAGACCCCATTTTTGCTTCCAATACATACTCAATAATCTTTTCCCTTGGATTGAATGGTGCTAAATCATCCAAGCCTAGTGACTTGATAGCTATTTTTATTTTCTCCTCATCAGATATCCCAAGAGAGCGCTCTTGTTTGACTAAAAAATAATCTGCTGCATCCAACATGGATTGCAAGGGTATTAACCCCACCAATTCAGATCCAGTTACCCTAATCCCCCTCTCCGCAGCCTTGCTGCAGGCTTCTTCAAATGCAGCATGAACTGGCGTAATAGAAATATCTGTTAGATTCAGCGAAAGTTGTGCAATACCATATTCATCTATGTACCAACCAATGCCTTTAACACTTTTCAATGTTCCGGGAATGCGGACGGGTTCCCCCTTTTCATCAACTACTGGTTTTCCAGAAATCGGATCTCCTTCTCTAAGTGTACGCCCCGCCTCTCTGATATCAAAAGCAATGGCATTGGCCCTGCGTGTAGATGTTGTATTCAAATTTACATTGTAAGCAACTAAGAAATTTCTTGCTCCAATGGTAGTCAAACCTGCCTTCCTAATGGTTTCTGTAACCTCCGATGGTCCAAAATCAGGTTTACCGTTCACAGTGGTTATTTTTTCCAAAGCTTCATATTCCCCCTTTCTGCAAACTGCCAAATTTCTTCTTTCAGGTATCAATGCCGCTGATTCATAATAATATCCTGCAATACCCAATTCTTCTCCCACTCTTTTCCCGAGGGCTCTCGCTATTTCAACACACTCTTCCATACTTACTCCTGCAATTGGGACAAACGGACAAACATCTGTAGCCCCCTGTCGCGGGTGCTCTCCCTTGTGGGTTGTCATGTCTATAAGTTCCGATGCCTTCTTTATCACCAAGAACGCAGCTTCTTGCACAGCACTAGGCTCACCCGCAAAAGTGATCACTGTCCTATTGGCAGATGCTCCGGGATCAACGTCCAATAACATGACACCTTTAACTTTTTCAACCTCTGCAACGATGGCATCTATTTTTGCACGATCTCTTCCCTCCGAAATGTTGGGTATACATTCAATGATTCTATTCATTTGATTTATTTTCTTAAAACACAATAGTAATACGCTTTCTTTCTTTTAACAAAGTCTCCTTCCAATCATTTATGGTCTTTCCTTCTTTTAATGATTGTAAAAATAGTCCTGAAGGAAATATTTCTCTTGAATTCACTTCAACCCCTTTCCAATCTTCACCCCATTGATGGGTGTACCTTTCAATCAAATCCCTATATGCTTCCAAAATAGACAGGGCCTGGTGAATACCTAACAGCAAATCCTCAAAATCTAGGCTTTGATGAATAGACAATTTCACCATTGACATTTCCCTCTCAAACATGGTGAAATCCTGAAAATGAAATTGACTCAGTGCCATAAAATGCTTCTCCGGAAATTGAATATGAATTATCAAACGACATTCATCTAAGCGCTTTTTTATCAATTTGGGAAGATAGATCTGTTCTAGAACAAGCTTCTTCAATTCAAACAACTTTTGATTATACAATTCATTCCACTCCTCATGATCCAAAAAACCTGCGACTCCCCAATGTTTACACAAATCCAAATTCATAAAACAAAGTTAATGGCATGGTGTTAGATATAGGAATGATTATTTTTGTAATTATGGAAAAGAAATTTTATTTGATGCTATGTCTCATCGTTTTTGGATTGTCCATGAACGCAGCACAACCTCAAAAAACCATTATTAAGGGAAGTTATACGCAGAACAATTTCAAGACCATGATTATTTGGTCGACCATCGGAAAAGTCATGGAAGTTGTGGACTCAACTAAATTGGTTAATGGTCAATTTGAATTCAAACCCCGATACTACAAGCAAGGAATGTATCTCATTGGCGTAGCTGAGAGCAACCATGTACCCTTGCTTTTGGACAATGAATCCATGATTGAATTGAGTGCCAATGGTCCCAAAATGGAAACCAATCTCAAATACTTACAATCCAAGCAAAATATTGCCTACATAGACTACATTCCAAAAGAAATCAAAATCAACAACGCAATTCGTGCAGCCCACAAAAAGGAAGGGAATGACAGTACCATTATCCGTTTAAAAGAAGGTCGACTAGCAGAAATGCGAGATTCATTGCGTCAAGCCCATTCCGGTACTTTTCTAGACAAACTAATAGGTTGGAAGAGTGATATTCTTCCTTTGCGAAAATCTACATTCTGGAATAATTTTGACTTCAATGACACCGCAATCGTTCGCTGTACAGTTCTCAATGATCGCATTCAGCGCTACATGCGCAAATTCTCAAAAGGTGAAAATGCTGGTTACATTCAATGTATTGAAGAAATACTAACCAAAGCATCCATTAATGAAGCCGTTTATGAGTTTGCTGTTTACCAATTAATCACAGGATTCTTTGAAAGTGGCATGGATAACATTACTGCCTATTTGATAGATCAAAAATTGAATGGTGAAAGCTGCGGAGAAGATGACATACACAAATTGCTGACTAAAACAGCCAACTCCATTCAGCAATTAACTGTTGGCCACAACCCACCCAATTTCCAAGCAAAACTAAGGGATGGAAGTGCATTTGAATTAAAAAATTCAGTTGCAAAAAACAAATACACCGTTCTCATGTTCTGGAGTTCTTGGTGCGAGCATTGTAAAGCTGCAGCTCCTGAAATCAAAGCATTTCACGAAAAATACAACAAAGAAAAGATTATCCTTGTGGGATACAGTTTGGACAACAATCAACAAATGTGGGAAAACGCGCTCAATGAAAGAGGATTTGTATTCCCCAATATTTTTGGCGGAAAACAATGGGAATCACCAGTCTCAAAATTGTACAAGGTCAATAAAACACCCTTGTTTTTTGTAATGGATCAAAACGGCACCCTTCAACTTAAGGCCAAGAGCATTCAAGAAGTAGAGAAATTTATAGG